>JAYVNU010000093.1:0-6430 GCA_043758345.1 Lacisediminihabitans sp. | reverse complement strand
TGAAACTCAGCACGAAGGCTTTGGATGCGCCGTATACGGCCATGCGCGGGATCGGCTGGAAGGCGGCGGTGCTCGCGACGTTGACGAGGGCGCCGTTGCCGAGCGCCCCTTTGCGCTGGGCGAGCAGTTCGGGAAGGAAGGCCCGGGTGAGCGCGACCAGGGCGGTGACGTTGAGCGCGATCTCGGCCTCCAGGCGCTCCGGGTCGATCGTGGTCAGGAAGCCGTGGTTGCCGAATCCGGCGTTGTTTATCAGGGTGCCGACGACCAGTTTCTTCTCGGCGAGGATCGCGACCAGCCTGGCGACTGCATCCGCTTCGGCGAGGTCGAGCGGAACGACAGTACAGACCGTTCCGTAGCACACCGACAGCTCGTCGGCGAGTGCGCGCAGTCGGCCTTCGCGGCGGGCGACGAGCACGAGGTCGGCCCCGCGCTCGGCCAGCCGATGGGCGAACTCGGCGCCGAATCCGCTGCTCGCTCCGGTGATCAGGGCCGTGGTGCCCATGGGGTCGAACGTCATGTTCCGAGGGTACCCGGCGCTACAGTCGACTCATGCCCGCCGCGTCCCGATCTCGCCCGGCCGGCGCTGTCGTGCTCCACTCCTTCGCTTCACACGTGAGGGCTCGGCCGAAGAATGTCTTCGATGCGCTCGACGCACGATTTCGCCCAGACTCCGACTCGGAGACGCTCTACTTCGCCGACTCGGCGGCGTTCCTCATCGTCGAGCAGGCCGGGCGCTGGTACCGCGGCGAGTATCGCGTCGTGCCCGACCAGGACGGGTCGCACATCGAGTACACGATGCTGAACCTCACGCCGGACAGGTGGCTCAGCAGGCTCACCGCCCGCCGGATCGTCGCGGATGCGCCGGCACAGTTCGAACGCCTGGCGAGACAACTACGACTCGAATTGGAGTAGCCGATGTTCGAACTCCACCACCTCAGCGCGCAGGAACAGTGGGACTGGCTTCAGCGCGGCGAGATCACCCCGGTCGAACTCGCCGAGCACTACCTCGAGCGCATCGAGCGGCTCGACGGGGCGCTCGGCGCCTTCGTCACCGTGACTGCGGATGCCGCCCTCGCGCGAGCCGAGACGGTCGCCCGTCAGGTGCCGAAGACCGCCCCGCTCTGGGGCCTTCCGATCGGGGACAAAGACCTCACCGACCGCGCTGGGGTGCGCACGGGCTACGGTTCCCGCCTGATGGACGGCTATGTGCCATCCGCCTCTTCCGAGCTCGTGAAGGTCTTCGACGCGGCCGGCGCGGTAAGCCTCGGTAAGACGAACGCTCCGGAATTCGGAATGCCGTCGCACACCGAGAGCCTCGTCGCACGCCCAGCCCGCACGCCGTGGGATGTCTCGCTCGGCGCCGGCGGATCGAGCGGGGGAGCCGCGGTGGCGGTTTCCGCCGGCCTGCTGCCGTTCGCCCCGGGCTCGGATGGCGGCGGTTCGGTGCGCATCCCGGCTGCGGCCTGTGGTCTCGTCGGGCTGAAGCCGTCCCGCGGGCTCATTCCGAGCGGCTCCGGCATCGAATCCCTCGCCGGCCTCGTCGTGCCAGGACCGCTCGCCCGCAGCGTCGCGGATGCGGCGATGATGCTCGACGCGATGATCACGGTCGGTGACTATCCGTTCACGCTGCGAGCCCCGCGCTGGGACGGCGGCCCACTCCTCGGCGCGGCGGTTCGCGGGGAGGGGCGGTTTCAACTCGGGATGATGACGACCTCTCCCTGGGATGACGCGTACGAGGTCACCGTGTCGGCCGAGGCATCCGCCGCCCTCGAGATCGCCGTGACCCATCTCGATGCGCTCGGTCATGGCATCGAGCCGCTCGCACTCGAGCCGGACGACAGCTACGGGCCGAATTTCCGCATCATCTGGCAGGCCGGGGCAGCAGGAATCCCGGCCGATGGGGAGGAGCAGCTCGCAAGACTCGAGCCGCTGACGCGCTGGCTGGTCGACCAGGGCCGCCGGATCGGCGCGCGGGAACTCGCGCGCGCCCTTGCCGCGCTGTCGAGATTCGAGAGGTCGATCATCCGCCAGTTCTCCTCGTTCGATGCCGTGCTGACGCCGGCGATGGCCCTGACCCCGCGCCCGATCGGCTGGTACGACAGCGAGGATGCCGAGCACAACTTCGAGCAGCAGGTGCAGTACACGCCGTTCACCAGCTTCGCGAACGTGACCGGGCTTCCGGCGATCACGCTGCCGATCTGGCAGACGGAGTCCGGAATTCCGATGGGTGTGCAGGTCGTCGGGCGGCCGGGCGGCGAGGCGACTCTGCTCGCCATCGGGGCGCAACTCGAGCGGCGGATCGGCTGGCAGCGACGGCATCCACCGCAGTGGTAGGCACTGCGGTGGTAGGCACTGCGGTGGCAGGCGACAGGCTCAGCTCAGCCCGACCAGCTGTGCGCTCTTCGCCCACAACCCCGCGGCCAGTGCCCGGTCGTCAGCGGCGGGCCTGGCGCTGCCATTCGGCTTCAGGCCATCGAAGTACGTGCCGCTCGGCATGCCGACATCGCGGGTCGCTGCCAGGTGTACGAGGGGCGCGCCGCCCTGCTCAGGGCTGATGCCGAGGTTGCCTCGGCTGACGAAGTTCGCGAAGCGGATCATGGCGAGCTCGGTTCCGAAGTTCGTGGCGACATATCCGGGGTGGAAGGCGTAGGCGCTGATCGTGCCTTCGCGTCTGGCGAGCTCGCGGATGAACAGGATCGTCTCCAGCTTGCTCGTTCCATAGGCTCGCCAGCCGCCGAGATACGGTCGTCGCGCGCTCTCGAGGTCGTCGAGGTCGACCGAACCGAACCTGTTCGCCGCGCTCGCGGTCGAGATCACCCGGCCCCCGCTCTCGCGGAGCTTCGGAAGCAACAGATCGGTGAGCAGGAACGGCGCGAGATGGTTGTGCTGGAAGGTGCGCTCATGACCGTCAGCGGTCTTCCCGCGCTTCGCAACCAGTCCGCCGGCGTTGTTCGCCAGCACGTCGATGCGGTCGTAGTTGGCCGTCAGCGCCTGCGCGAGTGCGCGCACCTCGTCGAGACTGTCGTAATCCGCGATGAACGGCGTTCCGCCGATCTGCGCCGCGACCGCATGGGTGCGCTCCGAGTTGCGGCCGACGACGGCGATGGTGGCACCCTGCTCGGCGAGAGCGGCGGCAGCAGCGGCGCCGAGACCGGAACTCGCCCCGGTGATCACGATGGTCTTTCCGTCGAGTGCGCCGAGCATCCAGATCCGCCTTTCCCGTGAGAAATCATGCCGCCGTGCGCTGGCACACTCTCGTTTGTACACCGAAGCGCCGCTCGCGGGAGTCTGCCGGGAATACAGTTGTGAGGTGTCGACATCGCCGATGAGGGTTGCCATGGTGTCACTGCACACCTCCCCTGTGGCGACCCCGGGTACGGGCGACGCCGGCGGGATGAACATCGCGATCCTCTCCGTCGCCGAGCAGTTGGCGGCGCGCGGAGCGATCGTCGACCTGGTGACGCGCGCCAACGGCGAACCATCGACGCGGCTCGTGTCTCCCGGCGTCACGCTGCATGAACTGGCAGCGGGGCCGCTCGGGCCGCTTCCTAAACAGCGTCTCGCCGAAGTCGTCGACGAGTTCGGAGAGGCTGTCGCCGTGCTCACCGGCAGGCTGCATCCGCGCTACGACCTGATCCACGCCCACTATTGGCTGAGTGGGCTCGCGACCCTGCCGGTCGCGCTCGAACTCGGCCTTCCGTTTGTGCAGAGCTTCCACACCGTCGCGGCGCTGAAGAATGCGACCCTGTCGCCATCACAGCCCCTATCGTTATCGCAGACCGCGGAGCCCGAGCGGAGGCTGCTCACCGAGTCGTACCTCGCCAACCAGGCGTCGGCCATCGTCGCCGGGTCCGCGGCAGAGGCGACGGCCCTGATCGAACTGGCCCGGGCGCCGGCCGAGAAGATCTGGGTCATTCCGCCCGGTGTCGACATCGAGCTGTTCACCCCCGACCGGAAGGATGCCGCCGACTCTCGAATCCGCGCAGAACTGCAGGTCGAACCCGGTCGCTCCATCATCGCGGTGGTCGCTCGCGTTCAACCGTTGAAAGATCAGGCCCTCGCGATTCAGACCCTCGCATCATTACGGGCGCACCGCGCCGAACTGCCGCTGCTCGTCATCGCAGGCGAGCCCACACCGGGCGCGGAAGGCTACCTCGAGGCCCTTCGCGAGCTGGCTGTCGAACTGGATGTCGCCGACTCCGTGCGCTTCGTCGGTGCACTGTTGCGCGATCACCTCGCCGACCTGCTCGCCGTCGCCGCACTCACCGTGATGCCCTCGCACTCCGAGACCTTCGGCATCGTCGCGCTCGAATCGGCGGCCAGCGGAACGCCGGTGGTCGCGTTCCACGGATCCGGGCTCGTCGAGGCCGTCGCCGACGGCGTCTCCGGGGTGCTGGTCGGCGGTCGGGACCCCGCCGACTGGGCGGGCGTCATCGCAGACCTGTTGGCGGATGACGCGGCACTCCGAGCGCTCGGCGCTTCGGCCCGCGACCACTCGGAGGCCCTAACCTGGGCTGCCACCGCGACGGCGACCCTCGCGCTGTACGGGGCGCTGCGGGGGGAGTAGCCCGCGGCATCGACTTTCCGGCCGCGGCTATTCCGGTCGCCCGTAGGTCTCGAGCAGCCGCAACCAGATCTCGTTCATGGTCGGGTAGGCGGGAACGGCGTGCCAGAGTCGGTCGAGCGGCACCTGCCCGACGACGGCGATCGTGGCGGCGTGCAGCATCTCCGAGACATCCTGCCCGACGAAGGTGACCCCGATGATCACCTTGCGCTTCTCATCGACGACCATGCGTGCGTGGCCTTCGTAGCCGTCGGCGTGCAGCGAGGCTCCGGCGACCCAGCCCAGGTTGTAGTCGATGACACGGATGTCGTACCCGGCCTTCTCCGCCTCTTTCGCCGTGAGACCGACCGAGGCAACCTCAGGGTCGCTGAACGTCACCTGGGGAACCATCTCGTGGTCGGCCGTCGCCGCGTGCTTGCCGAACGTGTTGTCGTGCACCCCGGTGCCGAGCGCCCGCGCAGCGATCACGTCGCCGGCCGCCCGTGCCTGGTACTTGCCCTGGTGGGTAAGCAGAGCACGGTGGTTGACGTCTCCGACGCCGTAGAGCCAGTCGAATCCCTTCACCTGCATCGTGTCGTCGACGTCGAGCCAGTCACCCGGCGTGAGACCGATGTTCTCGAGGCCGAGGTCGGTGGTGCGCGGGGTACGTCCGATGGCGACGAGCACCTCGTCGGCCTCCACGACCGATCCGTCGTCGAGGGTGAGTGTCACACCCGAATCTGATCGCAAGACGGAGGAGGTGCTGACGCCGAGCCGCACGTCGGCGCCGAGGGCCGCCAACGACATCGTCACCGCTTCGCCAGCGAAAGGCTCCTCGGTGCTGAGAAGAGTGGTGCGGGCGATGACGGTGACGTCCGTACCGAACGTCACGTAGGCCGTCGCCATCTCGACCGCGACGACTCCGCCCCCGATGATCGCGAGGCGCTTCGGTGCGATCTTCGCGCTCGTGGCGTCCCGGCTCGTCCACGGTGCGGAATCCGCGAGGCCCGGGATGTCGGGCAGCAGCGCGTCGGACCCGACACTGACGGCCACGGCGTGCTTCGCCGTGTAGACGGTGCCGTCGACGGTGACCTGCCTCTCGCCGGTGATCCTCGCGTGACCGCGCGCGAGTTCGATGCCGGCGCCGTCGACCCACTCGACCTGGCCCTGGTCATCCCAGTTGCTGGTGAATCCGTCCCGGCGCTTGAAGGTCGCTGCGACGTCGATGTCGCCGGTAACGGCTTCGCGCGAGCCGCCGATCGCCTTCGCCGCGCGGAGTGCTATCCCGGAGCGCAGCAGTGCTTTCGACGGCATGCAGGCCCAGTACGAGCATTCGCCGCCGACGAGTTCGCTCTCCACGAGGAGTGCCGTGAGGCCTCCCTGCACGGCGCGATCGGCGATGTTCTCGCCGACGGCTCCGGCTCCGATGACGATCAGGTCGAATTCGGTGATGTCTGGCATGGGATCTCCCGGTTGTAGTCGTGAAAAGCGGTCAGCGACCGACGAACTCGGCCGTCGTGCGCGCCAGAAATGCTTGTAGCCCTAACGCGGCGTCTTCGGTCGAAAGTAGTCGCACCAGTTCCGGTTGCAAGGCCCGCTCGGCCGCCCCGTCGCCGTCGCGAAGAGCGAGTCTCGCGTTGGCGAGAGCCGCCTGCACTGCGAGCGGGGCCTGTGCGGCGATCCGCTCCGCGATCTCGAGCGCCCGATCGAGCTGCGTCCCGTCGGGCACGACCTCTTGCACGAGGCCGATACGGTGGGCTTCGGCGGCGTCGAACGCATCGCCGGTGAGGATCCAACGCATCGCGTTGCCCCAGCCGACCGCGCGCGGTAAGCGGATGGTCGCGCCCCCGAATGGCAGGATGCCGCGGGACACCTCGATCTGGGCGA
>JAYVNU010000092.1:0-2002 GCA_043758345.1 Lacisediminihabitans sp. | reverse complement strand
TACCGGCCGGGATCGACCGTTTCGATACCGAACTCGTCATCCAATATTTCTCGACCGACCTCCTACCGGCGGTGGATGTCGCGGATGTGCTCGCTCTCGGAGCCGAGAACTATGAGGGCGGCACGGCGAACACCTTCAATATGGCGGTCATGGGACTTCGCCTCGGCCAGCGTGCGAATGGCGTCTCGAAGCTGCACGGTGAGGTGAGCCGCGGCATGTTCGGTGCGCTCTGGCCCGGGTTCGATGAGCCCGACGTTCCGATCACCTCGGTGACGAATGGCGTCCACGCACCGACCTGGACCGATCCTTCGCTCGTCGCTCTCGCCCGGGCGAAGCTCGGAACCCATGACACGACGGCCGCCGACTGGGCGTCTCCGGCGGTCAGTGATCTCGACCTCTGGAGCGTGCGCAACGGAATGCGCGAACAGCTCGTGCAGGATGCGCGCCGCCGGGTCTCCGCGGCGTGGGCAGAGCAGAACCCCGGTGTCGGTGACCCGGTGTGGCATTCGCAGTTGCTCGATCCCAACGTGCTCACGATCGGTTTCGCGCGCCGTGTGCCCACCTACAAGCGTCTGACTCTGATGCTGCACGACCCGGAACGCCTGCGGTCGATCCTGCTCTCCGCCGACCATCCCGTGCAGATCGTCATCGCCGGCAAGTCGCACCCGGCCGACGACGAGGGCAAACGCCTGATCCAGAAATTGGTCGAATTCTCGCAGGACCCCGAGATCCGCAAGCGAATGGTGTTCCTGCCGAATTACGACATCGGAATGGCGCAGTTGCTCTATCCGGGAACGGATGTCTGGCTCAACAACCCCCTCCGCCCGCTCGAAGCCTGCGGAACCTCCGGCATGAAGGCCGCGCTGAACGGATCTCTCAACCTGTCGATCCTCGACGGCTGGTGGGCCGAGTTCTACGACGAGGAGAACGGCTGGGCCATCCCGAGCGCAGATTCCGCGGGCGATTCCGCCGAGCGCGACAAGCTCGAGGCCGACTCCATGTACGACCTCATCGAGTTCCAGATCGCACCACGGTTCTACGAGCGCAATGACGACGGAGTGCCGACCCGGTGGGTCGAATCGATCCGCCACACCCTGTCGACCCTCTCGCCGCAGCTCTCGGCCGACCGAATGGTTCGCGAGTACGTTGAGCGCCTCTACGTGCCCGCCGCGTCCGCCGCCCGCACCATCGCCAAAGAGAACTTCGCCCCCGCCCGCGCCCTTTCGGCCTGGAAGCGCCGCGTCACCGACGCCTGGCCGCTCATCGCCGTCACCCACGTGGAGTCCGGGGGAGTGGATGCCGTCCCCCAGGTCGGCGACGAACTCCACGTTCGCGCGCAGGTCAACCTCGACGGACTGACGCCGAATGATGTCGCGGTCGAGGTCGTCTTCGGGCGCGCTCGCGAGGGCGACAATCTGGAGAGCCCGGAGCGGATCGAACTCGTGGCGTCACCGGAGGATGCGGCATCCGCGTCTAACCCGCTGCATCCGGTGCAATTCACCGGGACAGTGACGCTGTCCCGCTCGGGCAGCTTCGGCTACAACGTGCGCGTCGTTCCGCGCAATCCACTCCTCGCGAGTCCTGCTGAGCTCGGGCTCATCGCTGTGGCGCAGTAGCGGTCCTCGTGAAGTCGGCGCCGGTCATCACCCGGTGATCTCACTGTCCCTCGAAGTGGGAATAGTCGGCGACGAGCCGGAGACGTACGCTCTGGGGTGTAACCACCGACGGCTCCGCGGGCAGTGAAAACGCATCTCTTGGTCTGAACGCCGGAGCGTGAATAGCGGGATCGGCCACGACCCGGCAGCACTTTCGAATTCTCACCGATTTCGGTCTCTGGCTACCTGACGGGGTGGGATCAGTCGGATGAACGCGTTCCTCAAAGCGGCGCTCGCCGCGGCCGCGGGCTCTGCCCTTTTTCTCGGCGGAGCCGGCACTCTCGCGCTCTGGAATTCGTCCAGCAGCATCCGTGGTGGCCAGATCACCGCCGGCGAACTCACCGTTG
>JAYVNU010000091.1:0-6442 GCA_043758345.1 Lacisediminihabitans sp. | reverse complement strand
GCCGCTCTGACTCCGCTCCTCATCTCGCATGCTGCCTCTGTTGTTGGCAATGGGCGAGGCGGTAGGAGTCGGTGGCGGTTTCGATGATGGTGCCGGTGAAGGTAGGCCGGTCGACGATCGCAGCGCAGACCTGAAGGTCTTCGTCCAGCCGGAGATGGACTCGTTCGAGGCGATGGTGATGGAGTTGTTCTGTTCTTGTTCGGTGAGGACCTGGAAGAGAAGCTCGGCGCCTCGGCGGTCGAGTTCCATGTAGCCGAGTTCGTCGATCATGAGCAGGTCGACCCGGCCGTAGCGAGCGATGGTCCGGGCGAGATTCTCCTCGTCGGCCGCCTCGACGAGTTCGTTAACGAGCCAGGTGGCGAGGGTGTATTTGACCCGGAACCCCTTCTCGGCTGCCGCGGTCCCGAGCCCGATGAGGAGGTGGCTCTTGCCGGTGCCGGAGTCACCGATGAGGCAAAGCGGTTGCTCCTTCCGGACCCAGTCGCCGGTGGCGGGAGTGTTGATGGTGGCGGGGTTGATGTTCGGGTTGGCGTCGAAGTCTAAGTCCCCGAGCCACTTGTCCCTGGGGAACCCGGCGGCTTTGACGCGGCGGACGGAGGAGCGCCGATCGCGGTCGTCGCATTCCGCCAGCAGCAGCTCGGCCAGAAAGCCGAGGTCGCCTCGTCGACAACCGCCCGGATCGTGGGGAGTCGGAGCCGGCGGCAGGCCTGGTCGATCGCCGCGTTCGCGGCCTCTTCCGTGAGTCCTCGTCGTCTCCGGAGCGTTGTAGTGATGCTCGTTGTTGTGGTCATGACGCTGTTCCCTTCTTAGCCGTGGGCTCCGTGACTGGTGCGGTTCGTTCCGGCAAGCGCAGCAGCCGGTCGTAGGCGGCGACGGACGGCAGCGGCCTGGTATCCGCGGGAAGGCCGGCGATGACGGCAGCCGGATCGGCCAAGCGGCGCTGGGTGAGACTGACAACTCGTCGCTCGGGACCACGAGCATGCTCGACGAGGGGACGGCCCAAACTGGACCCACTCATTGCCTCGTGACGGCGCGCTTCAACGGCCACGACGTCCGCGGTGACAGCGCCGACCGTGAGCGCCGCCGTGATCCCAGCAACGACGTCGTCGGAGGTCATCGACCGGTGCAGCAGGAGGACGTCGATCAGCGCCTTCGTGCCGCCGGCATCCCCTTCGGTCTTGCGGGCCGCCGCCCAGAACGCCTCATGCGCGGCCGTGAAGTAGCTGGCCCTTCTGACCCGGATAAGGCTTGACCTGTTCACTCGAGGGGCCAGCGCCGATCCCGGCTCGAATCGTTCCGCCGTCACCTCGCCCAGGAGCGGCCGCTCGAGGGAGAAGTCCTGCGCGACGGTGCGGATCCGGTCATTGACCCGCCGGTCTTCGTCGTCAAAGTCCCACTGTCGGATTCTGTCGTTGAGTTGCGAGAGGGAATCGACAACGGGCATCGGCGATAGATGGGCGCGCCGGAACCGGCCGACCTCGCCTTCGATACCACCCTTCTCGTGAGCGCCCTCAATCCCCGGCCGGTAATAGAACGCAGCGACCCGTAGTGCGAGCGGAACAGTACCCAACGCGGGTTCTCGGTCCGTTGCCGTCCGGTGCCGTAGATGACTTTTGCGACAGCGTCGGTGAGGTTGTCGTAGCGGATGTGCCGGGTCGGGATCCCGCCGATGTCCTCGAACGCATCGATGTGGCCCTCGAGGAACGCTTCCTGCGCCTGCGTCGGATAAACCCGGTGGATCGCCTTCCCCGAGAACGAGACACGGAATGCGAACATGTGGCACTTCGTTTTCACCCCGGCCAGCACCACCCAGAGTTCCCCGAAATCGACCTCCGCCTCCGCCTCCGCGCCCGGGGCATACTCCTGCGGGACGAACACCTCACGGCCCCGGCCAGCTTCGGCATCGATCATCGGGCGGTGCCTGGCGACGTAATCCCGGACCGTCGAACACGACAGGTCGGTCGCTCCGTGCTCTTCCGCAAGCCGGGCCAGAATGCGGCGAGCCGTGTGACGTTGTTTCCTCGGGGCGTCGAGATCCTGGCGGAGCATCTCGTCGATCGTCGCCTTGAAGGGGTCCAGCCGCGGCGCCGGCGATACCCGCGGTTTCCGGGGCGGCGGGTCCGCCGCCTTCAACGCTTGACGCACCGTCCGCCGGTGGACTCCGTGCCGACGAGCCAACTCTCGAACGGAGAGCCCCTCGACTCGGGCATCACGACGGAGTGTTGCGAACAGCTCCACTCTCGACCCCATTCCGAGCCCTCCTGTCAGTCACAAACACGGACAGGAACCACGGTGAGGTGGGGCCACTTTAATACGTCGCAAGGACCCCGGCGAGTTGCAGGTGGGGCCAACTTCGGCCGTCATCCCGTGGCCAACTAACCCTGACACCGACAGCGGTGGTTGCCGAACAACCGCGGTGGTCATTCCGGCCGCGCTTTGACGGGCTCAGCTATTGAGTGCAGCAAAAAGCCCCCGTGCCTGAGCACGGGGGCCTTCACGCTACTGCCGACTAGTGGTGGCTCTGCTCGATCTCATCACGGGTAACCGGGGAGATGCGATCTTCGAAGAAGACCCGCGAGAGGTTAGCCCGCGCACGTTGCGTCACGCTGATGCGGCCGAGCTCGTCGGGGTGCATCGTGAGCGGCGCGTACTCCTCGAAGCTGACCAGGCGCCAGCGCTCGTAGTCGTCGAGCTGCTCATGCACCTCAACGTATTCGCCGCCCGGGAGACGCACGATACGTCCTGATTCGTAACCGTGAAGCGCGATCTCGCGGTCCTTCTTCTGGAGCGCCAGGCAGACCCGGCGGGTGACGAAGTAGGCGACGACCGGCCCGACGAAGAACAGCACCTGGAGCACATGGATGACGCCCTCCAGACTGACTTTGAAGTGGGTGGCCATCAGGTCCGAGCTTGCCGCTGCCCAGAGCACCGCGTAGAACGTGACACCCGCTGCGCCGATGGCGGTGCGAGCCGGGGCGTTGCGAGGGCGATCCGCGATGTGGTGCTCCCGCTTATCTCCGGTGACCCACGCCTCAACGAAGGGGTAGAGCGCGACGATCGCGAGGAAGGCGATCAACACCAGGGTGACCGAGATCATGTTCCATGAGAACGTGTGGCCGAACCAGTTGGTCTCCCAGCCCGGTGGCACGAGTCGAAGCGCTCCATCGGCGAACCCGATGTACCAGTCCGGCTGTGTTCCCGCCGAAATCGGTGAGGGGTCGTAGGGCCCATAGGTCCAGATCGGGTTGATCGTGAAGAGCGACGCGATCAGTACGATGACGCCGAAGACCACGAAGAAGAAACCGCCGGCCTTCGCAGCGAAGACGGGGAGGACTGGCACACCGACGACGTTATCGTTGGTGCGGCCGGGGCCAGCGTACTGGGTGTGCTTGTTGACGATCATCAGCAGCAGGTGCACGCCGAGGGCGGCGACCAGGATCGCAGGTAGCAGCAATATGTGGATCGAGTAGAACATCGCCACAAGTTTTGTGCCCGGGAACTCACCGCCGAAGAGCAGGTAGGAGATCCACGTTCCGACCACCGGGAGACCTTTGATGAGACCATCGATGATGCGAAGTCCGTTGCCCGAGAGGAGGTCGTCGGGAAGCGAATATCCGGTGAAGCCCTCGGCCATGGCCAGGATGAAGAGCACGAAACCGATGAACCAGTTGATCTCGCGCGGCTTGCGGAACGCTCCCGTGAAGTAGACGCGCAGCATGTGCAGGCCGATCGCGGCGATGAAGAGCAGCGCGGCCCAGTGGTGGATCTGCCGGAACAGCAGCCCACCCCGGATGTCGAACGAGATGTTCAGCGACGACGCGTACGCCGCGGACATCGGGATGCCCTTCAGCGGAACGTAAGAGCCGTGATATACGACCTCCGCCATGGACGGCTGAAAGAAGAACGTGAGGAACGTGCCCGAGAGGAGGATGACGACGAAACTGTACAGCGCCACCTCGCCGAGCATGAACGACCAGTGGTCGGGGAAGATCTTGCGGCCGAGTTCTTTGACGAGACCGGAGATGCTGGTTCGCTCGTCGATGTAATTGGCTGCAGCACCGGTGATGCGAGAGCCCCGCGAGACGGGGGCTTCCGCTGGACGGGTGGCTTGGACGGTCATGAACGCTCCCAGAAACTCGGGCCTACTGGCTCGTGGAAATCGCTTTGCGCGATGAGGTAGCCCTCGCTGTCGACAGCGATAGGCAGTTGGGGCAATGGGCGATTGGCCGGTCCGAAGATGACCTCGCACTCATGCTCGACATCGAATGTCGACGAATGACATGGGCAGAGCAGGTGATGAGTCTGATGCTCGTACAGGGCGACCGGGCATCCGGCATGCGTGCATATTTTGGAGTATGCAACGATGCCGTTGTAGTTCCATGACTCGCGCCCCGCGGAGGCATGGAGCAGGGCAGGCTCGAGGCGCATGAGCAGCACCGCGGCCTTTGCCTTCTGTTCGAGACGGTCTACTTTGTCGTTGAGCCCTTCCGGGATCACATGGAAGACCGACCCGAGTGTGACTTCGGATGCCTTGATCGGCGCTCCGGAAGGATCATGGGTGAGACGGGTGCCCTTTGCCCACATCGTGTGCTCGAGCTGCGTAGCCGGATCGGCGGCCGGTGCGAGGTCGCGAAAGAGCACGATGCCCGGGAGTGGAAATGCGACGAGGGCACCGATCAGACTGTTGCGGATGAGGGAGCGACGCCCGAATCCCGACTCCTGGTTTCCCTCTTTGAAGATCTCGACGGCGCGTTCGCGCGTGGCTTCTGTTCCGCGGGTGAGGTGGCGAGACTCGGAAAGCTCGTCGCCGCGCATGAGGTTTTTCGACCAGTAGATCGCTCCGATGCCGACCGCGAGGAGACCGAGCGCGATACCGAGTCCCAGAAAGAGCGTGTTGAGGCGCACGGAATTGGTGTCGCCGGCCCGGATCGGGAATGCGACATAGGCCGCGACGGCGAAGACGCTTCCGACGATCGACAGGTAGAACAGCGTGACGACGCGTCGCTCAGCTGTCTTGTCTTTCTTCGGATCGAGGTCGGTCACCCGAAGTCGGTGAGGCGGGAGTCCCGGGTTCTCGAATCGACCGGAGACGACGACCGCGGTACCGGCGGATGTCTTCGGGGCTACGACTTTCTCGACATCGGAACCCGCAGCGACGGTGCTTTCGCCGTCGTCATGCTGCGCCATTGGTGTGCCCCTCGTTGTGCAGGAAGTAATTCACTCTTTGTATCATCTTCTTCTGTGTATACACCGGTTAGCTGGCCTTTGCGGCAATCCAGATCGTGAATCCGACGACGGCGCCGAGCCCGAAGATCCAGATGAAAAGTCCTTCTGCCACGGGGCCGAGATTTCCAAGATCGAATCCTCCGGGGGAGGGGTTCTTGTCGAGGTATTTCAGATAGGTGATGATGTCCGCCTTCTGGGCGGGGGAGATGTTCTTATCGTTGAACACCGGCATGTTCTGCGGGCCGGTGACCATGGCTTCATAGATGTGCTTTCCGGTCGACCCGGTCAGTGGCGGAGCGTACTTGCCCTCGGTCAGAGCGCCGCCGGCGCCGGCGACGTTGTGGCACATGGCGCAGTTCACGCGGAACAGCTGTGCGCCCGTTGCGGCGTCTGCGTTACCGGCCGTGTATTTGGAACTCGGGAGAGCTGGTCCGGGGGAGAGGCTGGCGACGTAGTCGCCGATGACGACCACCTGGGAATTCGTGAACTGCGGTGGCTTCTTCTCCGCCTGGACGCCCTGGTTGGCCAGCGGCATCCGTCCTGTTCCGACCTGGAAGTTGACGGCCGCAGCGCCGACGCCGTAGAGGCTCGGACCGACGCCGTCGACGCCCTCAGCACTAAGGCCGTGGCAGGTGGCGCAGTTCGCCGCGAAGAGTTTCTTTCCCTGGTCTACGCTCGACTGGCTGACAGCAGCGGTCTGTGTGTCTGCGGAGGCTGTGCCGGTGAACATGGCGTAAGCGCCACCGGTAGCGGCGAGCCCGATTACGATCAGCGCCACGGTAGCAAGCGGAGAACGGCGTCCTTTGGAACGCGTGAGACGATGTTCGGTGGTTGTGTTGTTAACCATGCTGCGTGTGTGTCCTTGGTCTTTCACTTATTTGAGGATGTAGATGACGAGGAACAGGCCGATCCAGACGACATCGACGAAGTGCCAGTAGTACGAGACGACGATGGTCGACGTCGCCTCCCTGTGCGTGAAAGTCTTGACGCTGTACGCGCGGCCGATAATCAGCAGCATTGCGATCAGGCCCCCGGTCACGTGCAGGGCGTGGAATCCGGTCGTGAGATAGAAAGCCGAACCATAGGAGCTCGACTGGAGGGTGATGTGCTCACTGACGAGGTTGGCGTACTCGAAGACCTGGCCGGTGACGAACACGGCGCCGAGGGAGTAAGTGAGGAAGAACCACTCCACCATGCCCCAGTCTTTCGGGTTCCA
>JAYVNU010000090.1:0-2013 GCA_043758345.1 Lacisediminihabitans sp. | reverse complement strand
CAAGCGGCTTCGATGCGGTGTCGCCGAGCGTCTTGAGTGCGCCCACGATCCCGTTCGCAACCGCGTCGCAAGAGGTGATTCCACCGAAGACATTCACGAAGACGCTCTTCACCTGCGCGTCGCCGAGGATGACGTCGAGGCCGTTGGCCATGACCTCTGCGGATGCTCCACCCCCGATGTCGAGGAAGTTGGCCGGCTTCATGCCGCCGAACTCCTCACCCGCGTAGCTGACGACATCTAGTGTCGACATCACGAGCCCGGCACCGTTACCGATGACACCGACCTCGCCGTCGAGCTTCACGTAGTTGAGGCCGAGCTTCTTCGCTTTGGCCTCGAGAGGGTCCTCCGAACCGGTGTCGACGAGCGCCTCGTGGTTCGGGTGACGGAACTCCGCGTTCTCGTCCAGCGACACCTTGCCGTCGAGGGCGACGATGTCCCCCTCCTCGGTGAGTACGAGCGGGTTGACCTCGACGAGGGTCGCATCCTCTCCCTTGTAGACCTCGTAGAGCTTTACGAAGACGGGGGCGACTTTGTCGACGATCTCGGTGGGAAACTTCGCGGCGATAGCGATCTCCGTCGCCTTCGCGAGGTTGATGCCGGCGAGCGGGTCGACCTCGATGCGGGCCAGGGCCTCGGGGCGCTCGACGGCGAGCTCCTCGATCTCCATTCCCCCTTCGTAGCTCGAGAGCGAGAGATAGCTGCGGTTCGCCCGGTCGAGCAGCACGGAGAAGTAGTACTCCTGCTTGATGCGCGCGCCACCGGCGACCATGACGCGCGTGACGGTGTGGCCCTTGATGTCGAGACCGAGAATCGCTTTCGCGGCCTCTTCGGCATCCTCCGGCGTCTTCGCGACCTTGACGCCGCCGGCTTTGCCTCGGCCACCGACCTTGACCTGCGCCTTGACGACCGTCACGCCACCGAGTTTCTCGGCCGCGGCCCTGACCGCTTCCGGTGTATCGGCAATGATTCCCGGGAGCACAGGCACTCCGTACGATTCGAAGAGATCACGGGCCTGGTACTCGAAGAGATCCACGGTTCATTGTCCAATCGTGTTGCGCATCGTGGCCAAATGAAGCTCTCAACCTCGAGATAGTTCGACATCAAGACATTTCGACCATCACGAATCCTACTCCGGGCGAACCGGTGCGTTTCCCGGAAGCGCGCCGCACGGAGCGAAAGATCCGCGCTACTTCCCTGACATCCCCTCCGCTCCCGTCGCCCTCCCAAAACGCAGGAGATTTTTGGGATTCTTGTCTTAATAGAGCTGTTTTGTCGCTTATGACGAGAATCTCCTGCGTTTTCGGAAGTGAAAGCGAGAGCGCGCAGAATGGGGAGATGGCGCTCGCAGACATCGGTGACGAAGCCGTGCTGCTCGCGGGCGGAGGGCGCGCCATCCTGCTGCAGCTCGCGAACCCGGCCATCGGGCACGCGGTCGCCGAGCACAGCGACTTCGCCGCTGATCCACTTCGCCGACTTCGCAACACGCTCACCTACGTATACGCCCTCGTCTACGGAACGCCGGCGCAAAAAGCTCGCATGGTCGCGATGGTGAACGCCGCCCACGTTCCGGTGAAGTCGGCCACCTACGATGCGGCGGACGCCCACCTGCAGCTCTGGGTTGCCGCAACGCTCTACGACACCGCCGTGCTCATCCACGAACGCGTCTTCGGACCGTTACCCGACGCGGATGCCGACACTGTCTACCGCGAATACTCGGTCGTCGGCACCGCTCTCGGCATGCCCGTCGCACTCTGGCCGGCCGATCGCGCCGCCTTCCGCCTCTACTGGGACGAGCAGCTCACCGCGCTCTCCGTCGATGACCGGGTGAGAGCGGTATCCCGAACACTCCTCCGCCCGAAGACGGGACCGCTCTGGATGCGTGCCGCGATGCCCCTCACGCGACTGGTCACCGCAGGGCTGCTGCCGACGGCTGTGCGCGAGGGGTACCGCCTGCCGCTCGACGCCCGTCGTTACGAGCGGACGATGAGCTGGACCGCGCGGATCTACCCGCAC
>JAYVNU010000089.1:0-6467 GCA_043758345.1 Lacisediminihabitans sp. | reverse complement strand
GAGCACCACGAGCACGATGGCGGCGCCGTATCCCTGCAGCAGCCCCGCGAGACGCTCGCGACGGGCCTGCCCACTCGTAGTGGGTCCGGCACTCGGCGCGACTGCGATGCTCATTTCGTCGCCGTCCTTCCGCGCTGGATGTAGACCGCGAGCAGGATGATGACCGCCTGCGTGATCTGAGAGTAGGCATCCGGCACGTCGTGCTTGATGAGTGTTGCGCTGATGAACTGAAGGAGCAGTGCACCGGCCACCGTACCGATCACCCTCACCTGGCCTCCGGTGAGGGGGGTTCCTCCGACGACGACCGCCGTGATCGCCGACAGCTCGATGAGGTTGCCGAGCGTCGAGGGGACGGATGCGCCGAGCCTCGCCGTACCGATGACGCCGGCGATCGCTGCGAGGCTCGAGCACAGCACATAGGTGAGCAGAAGGATGCGCTTGACCGGCAGTCCCGACAGTTCTGCGGCGCGACGGCTTCCGCCGACCGCCATCAGCTGCTTGCCGAAGGTGGTGCGGTTGACGAGCAGCGCGACCCCGAAGATGAGAACGACGGCGATGATCACGCTGACGGGCACCCCGGCAATATCGCCGCGTCCGATGGCGAGGATGCCGGGATCCGTCACCGATTTGAGTTGGCCGTTCGCGATGAGCAGCGCGAGCCCTCGCCCCGCGACCATCAGCGACAGGGTCGCGACGATGGGCTGTACCCCGACGAGCGCGACGAGCGACCCGTTGACGAGGCCGATGAAGGCGCCGACGAGGATCACGAGGATCACCACGGGGATTAGACCGTACCCGATATAGAGCGGAATGACCGCGGCCGCGAGAGCCATCACCCCGCCGACGGACAGGTCGATTCCCTCGGTTCCGATCACCAGCGCCATGCCGAGGGCGACGATCAACACCGGCACGACCTGCACGAACTGGGTGCGGAAGTTGTCGATGGCGAAGAAGTTCGGTGTGAAGAACAGGTTGTAGAGGAGGAGCACGACGATCGCGATGTAGACGCCGTAGCGCTGGAGCACGGTCAGCACAGCCCCCGGACGCGGCAGTGAAAAGGTAAGGGTTCCCTGACTCATCGACCCTCCCCGGATTTCTCAGGTTCGGCCGCTCCGGCGAGCGCTGCCAGCAGGTGCTGCTCTGTCACCGCTGCACCGTCGAGTTCTGTGCCGATCGATCCGTCGCGAAGCACGATGACCCGCGCCGAACCCTCGACGACCTCCTCCACCTCCGACGACACGAGCACGATGGCGAGGCCTTCTCCGGCCAGTTCGTCGATGAGCGCCTGTACCTCGGCCTTCGCGCCGACATCGATACCGCGCGTCGGCTCGTCGAGCAGCAGCACCTTCGGATTCATGGCGAGCCAGCGGGCGATCATCACCTTCTGCTGGTTGCCTCCGGAGAGTTCCGAGACGATCTGATCGGGGCTCGACGCCTTGATGTGCAGTCGCTTCATGAACACGTCGACCACCGCGTCCTGGTTCTTTCGCGAGCTGAACCCCGCGCGCGACAGCCGGGGAAGAGCGGCGAGCACGATGTTGTCGCGAACGGACAGGTTCGGAACGATGCCCTCGACCTTGCGATCCTCTGGAAGCATCACGATGCCCGCTCGGATCGCCGCCGGAACGGAGCCGCTGCGAACGACCTTCCCGTCGATCGTGACCGAACCGCGGTCGAGCTGCATGACGCCCGCCATCGCCTTCAGAGTCTCGGAACGTCCCGACCCGAGGAGCCCACCGAGCCCGACGACCTCACCGGGGCGGATCTGGAGGTCGATACCGTCGATCTGGTGCTTCCGGCTCAGGTCTACCGCGACCAGTACCGGCGGAGCGTCGCTCGAGTGCGTCGCACCGAATGCCGTGACACCGCTTCGCTGCACCCGGTCGACGGAGCGGCCGAGCATGAGCGATACGAGTTCAACCCGCGGGATGTCCGCAAGCGACCCGACCTGCACGACCCGCCCGTCCCTCAACACGGTCACGCTCTCGCAGACGCGATAGATCTCGTCCATCCGATGGCTCACGTAGACGATGGCGATGCCCTGTTCACGAAGCAGTCGGACGGCGGAGAGGAGTGTCTCGACCTCACGGGCCTCGAGCGACGACGTCGGCTCATCCATGATCACCACGCGGGCGTTGATGCTCACGGCGCGGGCGAGGGCGACCATCTGCTGGATGCCGAGAGCGAGACTGCGCAGCGGTCGTCGCACATCCACCTCGATGCCGTAGGTGTCGAGCAGTGTGCGGGCGTCCGAATACATGCGACGGAAGTCGATCAGACCGATGCGGTTTCTCGGCTCACGCCCGAGGAAGATGTTCTGGGCGACCGACATCAGGGGGATCAGATTGACCTCCTGGTAGATCGTCGAGACTCCGGCCCTCTGGGCATCGAGCGGCCGTGCGAATCGCGTGCTCGCCCCCGAGAGCAGCAGGTCACCGTCATCGGGCTGGTAGACACCCGTCAGCACTTTGATCAGGGTCGACTTGCCGGCACCATTCTCGCCCATGAGCGCCATGCTCTCGCCCGGGCGCACGGCGAAGTCGACGCTGTCAAGGGCCGTGACGCCCGCGAATCGCTTGGTGACCGCCCTGGCCTCGAGAACAGGGAGCCGATCGGCCGACGTCGTGATCGTGGTCACGGACGCTACCTCTTTCTGTTGCTATCGGGACATCGATGTTCCACTCGCTCATGTCCGACGGGCGCATCGGCGGTCTGTCGACCACCGGTGCGCCCGTCGAGCGGGTCGAGCTCTAGAAGGCCGAATCGACCTTCTGGGCAGCGTTGGAAGGATCGTACTCCCCGTCGGAGATGACGATGCTCTGGCCGACAGGGGTTCCGGCGAGGAACGACGTGAGGGTCGCGAAGGCGAGCGGACCGAAGCGCGGGTTCGACTCGATGACTCCGTCATACGCTCCGGCGACGATCTGCTGCACGGCATTCTTCGTGCCGTCGATGGAGTAGATCTGGATGTCCTTACCCGGCGCCTTGCCCGCGGCGATAATGGCCGCCTGCGCCCCAAGCCCCATCTCGTCGTTCTCGGCGTACATGGCGGTGATCCCGGGATTCGACTGCAGCAGCTGCTCGGTGACGGTCTGCCCGGTCGCCCGGTCGAAGTTGCCCGTCTGCTGCGCAACGATCTTGATGCCCGGCGCCTTCGCCTTCATCTCGTCGAGGAATCCGCTCGTGCGATCGGTTGTGACGCCGTTGCCCGACGCCCCGAGAAGCACGGCGACGTTGCCTTTACCGCCGGTTCCCTTGATCAGCTGGTCGGCGGCCCGCTGACCCTGCTGAACGAAGTTCGAGCCGAGGAACGAGACGTAGTTCGAGTATGCTCCGCTATCGAGCTTTCGATCGACCGTGATGACCGGGATGTTCTTCGCCTGAGCGGCCTTGAGCGCTGGCTCGAGTCCAGTCGCGTCGAGTGGTGCGACGATCAGCACCTGCGCGCCCTGCGAGATCAGGTCCTGGATGTCTGAGATCTGCTTCGACAGCGTCGACTGGGCGTTCGTCTTGATGAACTTCTTGACCCCGATCTTCGCCGCCTCGTCGGTGACCGACTGCGTCTCGGCGATTCGGAACGGGTTGTCTTCCTTCTCGGACTGGGAAAATCCCACGATCGCGTTCTTCAGGTCGATCGTCTTGCCCTTGTACTGGGCGAGCGAGCAGGTCGGCCCGCTCGCGGCCTGCACGGTCTGCTGGGTCTCCGGCGCGGAGGTGGTGCCCGCGGTCGTGCCCGTATTGGTGCACCCGGTGAGGGCGAGACCGACCGCCGCGATGAACGCGACCGTTCCGGTGAGCGACCTGACCTTCTGTCTGGAGTTCATGCTGTCCAACTTCCTTGTTGTGTAGATGCAGCAGCGCGGCAGAGCTGAACGCGCAAAAGTGCGCAAGAGGTTTCAGAAAAGAAACTGCCTCCAAGGATTGTTCCTAAACCGTGTCCAAAAGTCCAGAGGAAACTCCAGCGATGTGAACATCGACACCCATTCGTGAGAAAGCGTCGAGCTCGTCCCTCGGCGAACCACTGTCCGTCACGAGGTGGGTGATGGCTGGCGAGGCGAGCGTCTGAATAGCGGTGCGCACTCCGAACTTGGTGTGATCCGCGAGAACGGTCACCTCATCGCTCGCGCCGGCCATCGACCGGTCGGCATCCGCGACTGTCATGTTCGGGGTCGACAGGCCGAAATCCGGCACGAGACCGTTCCCGGAGAGAAAGGTCATGTCGGCGTGGATCCCGCGGAAGGTGCGGATCGTCGACTCTCCCACGAGCGCGAGAATCGACGCTCGCAGTGTTCCTCCGGTCACGATCACCTGATTTCCCGGGGATTCGACGAACGCCTGGGCGACCGGAAGCGAGTTGGTGATGACCGTCAGCCCGCTCCTCGCCGTAAGATATCGCGCCAGCGCCTCGGTGGTCGTCCCCGGTCCGATCACGATCACCGCCCCGTCGCCCACGAGGGTCGCGGCCAGGCGCCCGATCGCCTCCTTCTCGCGGATGGCAAGCACGACCTTCTCCGCAGAGGGCGATTCGAGCGACGGTGGCCCGGCGACGGCACCCCCGTGGGTACGTGTCAACTTGCTGACGGAGTCGAGGTAGTCGAGATCCCGTCGGATGGTGACGGCGGAGGTCTCGAGCCGTTTGGCGAGGGATGAGATCGACACCGCGCCATCCGTGCGCAGCCAATCGAGGATCAGATTCCTTCGTTGGGCGGCAATCACAGCCCCATGCTACAAAATTACGATCAGAAGTGATCATTTCTGGTCGAGAAAAGTCGAGCGAGGGTCAACTCTCGCCGTGAGCGAGCGCGTCCGTCGGGGGTGCGAATCGCACGGTGACGGTCGGACGGTCCTCGGTCACCGCGGCATCGACAGTGCCCGGCCCCAGCTGCTCGAGAGCGCGGTAGACCGTGGCGCGCGACGTGCCGAGTTCCTGCGCGATTTCCCGCACGGTCGCTCCCTGGTCCTTGAGCATCAGTACCCGTTCGACGTTGGTGGGAGAAAGGGCGCGCGGCCTCCCGCCAATGCGTCCTCGGGCACGGGCCGCGTAGACGCCGACCATCGTGCGTTCACGGATGAGGCAGCGTTCGAGCTCATTGAAAGCGGAGATTATCGTGAGGAGAGCCTCCCCGGCATCCCCCGACGTATCCAGCTCCTCGGCGATCGAGAGCACGCCGACGCCCTTGCGTCCGAGCAGTTCGAGCAGCGAGAGAACGTTCGCCGACGTGCTGCCGAGCCTGTCGAGTCTCCAGACCACAAGCATGTCACCGGGGGTGATTCGGTCGAGGGCCGAGGTCAACTCGGTGCGGATCGGCGTCGACACATTGGCGCTGATGTCTTCGAAGATCGTCTCGACGCCGCGCTTCGTCAAGAGGTCACGCTGGAATTGCGAGCTGTGCTCGAGAGGCCCCGCCCATACGTACCCGATAGAGGTCACGTTCGATTCACCTCCCGACAGCCGAGAGCTCGCTGGTGGTCACGCGCTCGAATGACGAAATCGTAACACCGGCCGGCCAGAATCTTTGATCGAACGACTCAGGCGACGTCGGTGAGGTCGGTGCCGTCATCAAGGCGCGCCGAATCTATCGGGCCGCCGAAACTGACGCGCGGGGGTCCGAGCTGCGCGGTCTTCCGGCGCAGAGTCGCGGCGATCTCCGTCGTATCGGGCTCGTCGAACCTCGAGTCCGACGGCACGACGAGCAGCTCGCTCGAGGGGCCGATGACGAGGTCGGCGATGATCGGTTCCCCATCCTCGCCGAGGGCCGACATGTGGATGACGTCGGCGAATTCATTGCGGGCTGCGGCCGCGGCGAAGCCAAGGAGTGCGTCGGCGCCGTCATCACTCGTGATGAACGACTCCCCGCCGTAGGAAACTGTCCTCATACCTCAACGGACCTCCCTTTACCTAGTTTTCGGGAGTGGGTTCACGCAACCGCCCCTGTCGGGGTAGGGGCAATCGGCACGCCCGCAGCCCGCGCCGAGTGAAATGCGGGACAATGGCGTGGCGACGGTTGCCGCCGCGAAGTCTTCTAGTCGAGAGAGGCGTTGCCATGTTGCCGTCGAGCATCCCGAGTCCGCCGCCGGTTCTGGCCCAGTTCCATATCGGACCGCTCACGGTGCACACCTACGCCCTCTGCATCCTGGTCGGCATCGTCGCCGCCGTGATCATCACTCAGCGGCGGATGAGCGCCCGCGGAGCCGAGAGCGGCATCGTGCTCGACGTCATCATCTGGGCTGTTCCGCTCGGCATCATCGGTGCACGTGTTTATCACGTGCTCACTCACACCGGAGATTATTTCGCCCCCGGCGACGACCTCTGGAATACGTTCGCGATCTGGGATGGCGGCAACGCCCTCTACGGGTCCCTCATCGGTGGTGCCCTCGGCGCGTACATCGGGTGCCGGCGACACGGCGTGAGACTGTGGTCGTTCGCCGACGCACTCGCTCCCGCGATGCTGGTCGCTCAGGCGATC
>JAYVNU010000088.1:0-2020 GCA_043758345.1 Lacisediminihabitans sp. | reverse complement strand
CAGAAAGACAAGGGTTCGGGCATCGCGATGGTGTGCACCTTTGGTGACGTGACCGACGTGGTCTGGTGGCGCGAGCTCGACCTGCCGAACCGCACCATTATCGGCCGCGATGGACGCATCGTGGCGGATGCGCCCGAGGCGATCACCGGCGACGGTCCGCTCGCGGCCTACGCCGAGCTGGCGGGCAAGACGGTCTTCAGCGCGAAGGCGAAGACCGTGGAGCTGCTGAGGGCCAGTGGCGAGATGATTGGTGACCCGAAACCGATGATGCACGCGGTCAAGTTCTTCGAAAAAGGCGACAAACCGCTCGAGATCGTGTCGACCCGCCAGTGGTACATCCGCAACGGCGCCCGCGACGACGCACTGCGCGACACCCTGCTCGAGCGTGGCCGCGAGGTCAATTTCACCCCCGACTTCATGCGCGTGCGTTACGACAACTGGGTCAACGGCCTCACCGGCGACTGGCTCATCTCCCGCCAGCGATTCTTCGGCGTGCCCATCCCTGTCTGGTACGAACTGGATGCCGAGGGCGAAAAGGGCGCGGTCGTCGTGCCGAGGGAGGATGCACTCCCTGTGGATCCGGCATCCGCTCCCGCCCCCGGATTCGACGAGAGTCAGCGCGGCATGCCCGGCGGTTTCATCGGCGAAGTCGACATCATGGACACCTGGGCCACTTCCTCGCTCACCCCGCAGATTGCGGGTGGCTGGGAGCGGGATCCGGAGCTCTTCGACCTCGTGTTCCCCTATTCACTTCGCTCCCAGGGCCAGGACATCATTCGCACCTGGCTCTTTTCCACGATACTGCGCGCCGAACTCGAAAACGGCACTGTGCCGTGGAAGAACGCCGGTATTTCTGGTTTTGTCGTGGATCCCGACCGTAAGAAGATGTCGAAGTCCAAGGGAAACGTCGTCACCCCTGCGGGCATGCTCGACGAACACGGATCGGACGCCGTGCGCTACTGGGCGGCCTCGAGCCGGCTCGGCACGGACGCGGCTTTCGACCCGCAGAACACCAAGCAGATCAAGATCGGTCGACGCCTCGCGATCAAAGTGCTGAACGCCGCCAAGTTTGTCTACGGGTTTCCGTCGCCGGCAGAAGCGCCGGCTGGCACTCCGGCACAAGCACCGGCTGATTGTGTCGCCAACCCCCTCGATATCGACATGCTCGCCGAGCTATCGACCGTCGTCGCAACGGCGACCGCAGCCTTCGATTCCTTCGATCATGCGAAGGCGCTCGAGGTCACCGAGAAATTCTTCTGGACTTTCTGCGACGACTACCTCGAGTTGGTGAAGGAGCGGGTCTACTCGACCGATTCGCCGGAGGGCCAGGCCTCAGCAGTCATCGCGCTTCGCACGGCGCTGGAGGTGATGCTGCGCCTGTTCGCACCATTCATCCCCTTCGCGACCGAAGAGGTGTGGTCGTGGACCCACGACGGATCGGTGCACGTCACGGAATGGCCCACCGCCCCGACCGCTGCCCAGCCCACCGGGCTGCTGGCTCTCGTCGGTGAGGCGCTCATCGGCATCCGCGGGGCGAAGACCGACGCAAAGGCCTCGCAGAAGGCGGATGTCACGTCGGCATCCATCAGCGGGCCGGCGCAGCTGCAACTCGCCCTCGACGACCTTCGGGACGTAGGTCGTATCGCCACTATCGACTTTATCGAGGCACCCGGGATCACCGTAGGCAACGTCGTCCTCGCCGATGTCGTCACACCATCGATGGAGGGTTGATCATGCAGATGGGAACACGCTGGGCTGTGGGAGCAGAGACTCCGGCCCGCCTGCCGCAGCTCGTCGTTGACGCCGTAAAGACGATCGAAGCCGAGCTCGAAGGGATCGACACGAGCCTGCTGCGGTGGACTCTCACCTGGCTCGAGGGCAACCCGGTCGTCGAGCTCGACGATGGCACGGTCATCCGCTACTCGGGTGGCGAGGTCTTCGTGGTCGCGTCGACCGACTAGACCCCAGTCGACCCCGTCCCAGTCGACTGACCATCGACAGCAGGAACCGACAAAGTCGC
>JAYVNU010000087.1:0-2021 GCA_043758345.1 Lacisediminihabitans sp. | reverse complement strand
GCAAGAAATCGCCCGTTGTCGATAGAAGCTCACGAGTGGGGGATGCCGAGTGGGATGGATGCAGTTCCGAAGTCGAGAATCGGGTAGCGGCCGCAGCTGATCCGCCGGCCCGAGTTCTGGTCGAACCCGGCTGGGAACGCCCACGGAACCATGGGGTCTCCCTCGATGAGAAAGCTCACCTTTGCGAGATCGAGATCCGTTCGATTCGTCAGCCAGGTATACGGGTTGAACTTGTTGTCGACTTGAATGACGCGCGATGGGTCCGCGATGTAGGCCTTCGGAGCGCGCGCTACCCAGAACTGGCCCGCCCCCGTGCGGCCCGACCTCTCCACCCACTTCACAACGCAGCTCAGATCGACGTCGGTTGTAGAGGCCACGGCAATCATCGGAGGTACGGCGATGGCGGAGGCAAGCAGGGTCACCGCGACGGTTCCGAGCGCAATCGTCACGACGATTCGCCGTCCGAGGCCGCTGAGGGCACTGGCGAGTTGACTGGGAATCGCAACCAGACCGAGGACCGGCATGAAAACCCACGGCTGCAGGTAGCGCTGTGCCACGGTTCCGAGCAGAACCGCCCCGGCGGTGGCGACGATGGGAGCCGCCACGGCGATCAGGGACACGAATGCCAGCGACGAATCGCCTGTTCTCCACGCCCGTCGCAACTGCTGGACTGCAATCGCCAGCACGATCGCCAGAACCAGACACCACAGGGCTCCCGGGAGGGTCGTGGCCGTCTGTTGCAGAAGTCCGCCGTACAACTGGACAGACCCGCCGACATTGCCGGGGCGTACATAGTTGCGGCTGTCCGCAACGACGGTTCCCGAAAACAGTCCGCGGCCGAAATATCCGAGGAGAGAGCCCAGGGCGATCGCGGTGCCGAAGGTCAGAGCCGACCGCGGTCTCGCCTTCCCCGTGATGGCGAGGAGGGCAAGGACTCCTGCCGCGGGAACGGTCGTCCAGCGAAGGTACAGGGGATTCGTCAACGCCGACACACCGCAGAGCACGACCAGACCACTGACAGTCGGCCACAATTGTGATCGGTCGGTAGCCAAACCTCTCCTGACTACACCGACAGTGAGAATCGCAGTGATGATCGTCGACGAGTAGTACGTCGTCGTCGCCAGTAGAGAGGCGAGTTGGAAGCCACCGCTATTGCTGCCGCCCTCCAAAAGCGACAGAGCGCAGAAAAGTCCGAACGCCCATAGAGCGCCGGCCACCGGCAACCGGTTCATGGCCCGACTACCGCTCGCCACCCGCAGGGCGGCGTACAGAGCGAAGAAGTTCAGAACCGCGTTGAGGGTGAGCGTTGCTCTCACGCCGAGGCCCAACAGCGACAGTGCACCGTAGACCGCACTCTCGGGAAGAAAGAGCACCGGCGACATCGCCCAGTCCTGCCGCTGCCCGAGAAGAATGGACTTCGACTTAAGAACGTTGAGAACCGAGCCGCCATCGGTGTAGAGCATCCACGCCTGGGTCTGTGCCAGGTGGGATACGACGCACAGCGTCAGCGCAACGGCGAGGACGATCCCAAGAAGTTCCGCGACCGGCGGACTGATTCGCCTGCTCGACTCCGAAAGCGTCGAATCATCACGGCTGGCTCTGCGTACTGTGGCGAACTGCACAGGCGCACAGTCTCCTTCATTCGCACGGGTGAATGCGCCTATCGTCGCGGCGGCTCTGCCGGCAATCGTCGCCCGGTCACTGGCATTTCGCCGAAGGCGTCGCTCTGGCTAATGAGTCGAGTCTAAAGGCAGAGTCTCCCGTCGCTCCGAACGTGGAGCGCTGCGTGGACGTTGGTGCCGTTCTACGTCCGACAGCGTGAACGGAACCTTTCACTCTTGGATGGATCGAGTGCATGTTCCGCGCTCGAAACGCGGGCTGGCCCTTACGTTTCCTGAACATCACCCTGACATGACTCGATTGGAGACACCGGATAGTCGGCGACAGCAGTGCCAGGGCAGTCGGCAGCGCGCAGGACGAGTCATCGACGCACTGCGGAAAGTCATGCAGTTTCAGTTCGA
>JAYVNU010000086.1:0-2026 GCA_043758345.1 Lacisediminihabitans sp. | reverse complement strand
TGGTTGTCACCGCAACCGGCAGTGCAGGCCTGCGCAGCGACGGCGTCCACATCACGCCGATCACCGCGCTTGCGCCCTAATTCTTGGGCTTTATCGCTCACCCCGAAATCACTCCGAGGGTGCACCAGATGGTCCAGGAGAACCCCGAGGGTCTCGAAGAATCAGGGGAATCAGGTCCACGAGAACGTTCGGGACGAAGAGGTCGCAGGTTCAAATCCTGTTACCCCGACACAGAGTGTTGACTTCCCGGTGGCTAAGCATGTCGCACTGTCGACAGGCTCACCCACCGAGTGGTCAGATTCTCGGTCCCTCGTGGATCAGGTGAAATCCGCGTCTGGCGCCAGGGAGTAGGCGCCGTCGGTCAACTCCACCAGCCCGCGGCGCCGACCGCTGCCGAGTAAGCCGCCGCTCTCCTGCAGGTAGTCGACGCCGCAGAGCGGCTCGTAGGTCACCTCGCCCGCGGCGTCGGAGGATGCGTCGATCGCCACCTGGTTTCCGTCGAACACGAAGACGCCGTCGACCTTGCGGGCGTTGAACATCGCCTTGCGGCCACATCGGCAGATCGTCTTCAACTCCTCGAGGGAGTGAGCGATCTCCAGCAGCCGGCGACTGCCGGGAAAAGCGACCGTTTGAAAGTCGGTGCGGATGCCGTACGCCATCACCGGAATACCTTCGAGCACGGCGATCCTCAGCAGGTCATCGACCTGGCCGTCGGTCAAGAACTGGGCCTCGTCGACCAGCAGGCAGCTGACATCTACTCCACTCGCACGAAACAGCAGTCGGCGTTCCCGGGCGAACTTCAGATAGACATCGTCATCGGGACTGATGACGAAGTCCACAGGGCGCTTGACACCGAGGCGCGAGACGATGTCATTGTCTCCCCGGGTGTCGACGCTGGGCTTCGCGAGCAGCACGTTGTGCCCGCGCTCCTCATAGTTGTAAGCGGCCTGGAGCATCGCGGTGCTCTTGCCGCTGTTCATCGCTCCGAACCGGAAGTAAAGCTTCGCCACTACTGCAGGTATCCGTCCTCGGCTGCCCGGCGGATGAGATCCGCCTTCTTACTCGCCGGTCTGTTGGCCTTCGAATATTTTTCTCGCACGCGACGCAGGTAGGTCTTCGCCGTCTCGTACTGCACATTCATGCGACGGGCGACCTCGACCGTACTGTTGCCCGTGACATACAGTTTAAAGGCCTCGGTCTCGCCAGCGCTCAGCTTGGGGCGCGACGCGCTGACGGCGCCGACCGGAAGCGGCCTCCAGTCGCGCTGAAGGTTCTTGCCCGACTCGACGCCCATAACGAGCCGGGCGGCTTCCATGACCTCCCGCATCGGGACGGTCTTAGACAGGAAGGCGGATGCGCCGGCATCGATCGCGCGCTCGCGTGCCTCGCGAGTGTCGAGGCTCGACAGCACCACGACCTTCGCGCCGGCGGCCCGACAGGTGCGAACCCGTGCCTCGATGGAGATCGGCTCCTTCAGCTGGAAGTCGATGAACACCAGTTCGGTCGGGAAGTTGTCACTGTGCACGAGCTGCTGCCAGGTGTGGGCGCTCAGCACGAGGTCGAAGTCGGGGGCGTTCGATCCGATCCAGCTGCTCAGACTGTCGAGCAACACCTCGTGGTCGTCGAGGATGGCGAGGCGCACCCGTTGGGTTTCACGGCCGATCGACGGGCGGCTAGCAGTGGTCATAGCTGAACCTCACAATCAGGTCGGAGTGGTGGATCTCGAAGTCGAACGCCCGGAAGGTGGCCCGCAGCAACGCAAAGTACGGCGCGAAATCGACGCGCGGGGCGAGTTTCGATGCGCGGCTGGCCGTGACCACGCCGCTGCACAGGTCACCGTCCGAGAACAGTTCGATCCGCAGCCGTGCGTCGTCGAATCCGTGGCTCTCGACAATAGCGACGAGGAGTGTTCGGAGGGCCGTCCTTCCCTCGGTGCTGATGTAGCTGGCGAGCCTCTCGCCATCGTCGACGACGGCGGCCGGGGCGATGAGCTCGCACACCCCTTCAAGCCAACTTCGATCGACAT
>JAYVNU010000085.1:0-2034 GCA_043758345.1 Lacisediminihabitans sp. | reverse complement strand
GGGAGGAGATCGAGGCCTGGCTCGCGCTGGGGGCAACCCCGCGGCGCTCCGCGGTGCGGCTGGTCAGATCCGCGGCATCCACCTCCCTGATCCCGTCGACCGATCAGACCCGGACAACCGGGATCGTCACCCTGCCCGGAGCCTTCGTCGGAGCGATCTTCGCCGGGGCATCACCGCTCGCTGCCGCAGAGTTCCAACTGATCGTGCTCGCCGCGATCCTCGTGACCGGGGCGCTGACGGCCGCACTCTTCAGCTGGTTCTACGGAGCGCCGGCTGTGCTTCCGATCAATGGCGACCTGCGCCTACCCCGAGTGGCCGATGTCGCACCGGTTGCCGCGGGCTGACAGTGCTCAGGCTCCGCCGACCCAGTTGAGCGGTGGCTCCGAGCGTCCGGATTCGGCGAGCCAGGCATCTCCCTGCGTCTGAAGAGCCTGGATCAGCGGAAAAATCTGCTCCGACGGGATGCGCACCCGGGCGGCGACCCGCGCCTCCATGATCGCCGGGGATCCGGGGACCGCGAGTCCGGTAGCCGGATCCACGGCCGGATGCGGCGGCAGCTTGATCGCCATGAAGTCGAGAACGAAGGTGTTCGGTGTGTGCCAGACGCTCGCGTAATCCGAGAACACCCCCACCTCGTGCTCGGGTGGGAGCTGCAATTGCATCTGGAATTCCTGCGGAACCTGCTCGTCTGGCATGTGGTCTCCTCGATCGCTACCAAGCATCCCACCACCGCGCCGCAGCGGCCGACGCGTCAGAAGATACGCACCGCGACCTCCGCCGGCGCCTCGAGCAGACGTTCGATCTCGTCGTCGAGCTTCACCAGGGTGATTGAGGCACCGGCCATATCGAGTGATGTGCAGTACTCGCCGACGTAGCTGCGACCGATCGTGATGCCCTTGGCTGCAAGCCGGTCGGCGGCGATGCCGAAGAGGATGTAGAGCTCGCTGATCGGGGTGCCACCGAGCCCGTTCACCATGAGCGCGACCCGGTCACCACGCTCGAATGGCAGGTCGGGAACGATAGCATCCAACATCTCGTCGACGAGCTCGTTCGCCGGAGCCATCTTGCCCCGACGACGGCCTGGCTCACCGTGGATGCCGACCCCGATCTCGATCTCATCGTCACCGAGCTCGAACAGCGGCGATCCCTTCGACGGCGGAGTGCAGGCGGTGAGGGCGATGCCCATCGTGCGGGTCACCGAGTTGACCTTCTCGCCGATGCGCATGAGATCGTCGAGCTCCGCACCATCCTCCGCCGCTGCCCCGACCGCCTTCATCACGAAGAAGTTGCCGGCGACGCCGCGTCTCCCGACCGTGTAGGTGGAGTCCTTCACCGAGACGTCGTCATCGATGAAGAGTGTGCGAACCGTAACTCCGTCGGCCTCGCTCATCTCCTGGGCCATGTCGAAGGCCATCCGGTCGCCGGTGTAGTTGTTGACGAGCAGCAGCACACCCTTCTTCGACGCGAGCAACTTCGTCGTCTCGTAGACGTAGTCCATCGGCGGAGCGGCGAACACATCGCCGGGGCAGGCACCGTCGAGCATGCCCTTGCCGACGGTCATGACGTGGGCGGGCTCGTGACCCGATCCGGATCCCTGGATGATGGTCACCTTGTCATCGTTCGGCGCGTCGGCGCGGTGGATCAGGTTGTATTCGGGCACGTAGCGCAGGGTGTCCGGATTCGCGAGCGCTATGCCGTGCAGCATCTCGGGCACGAACTGCTGGGGGTCGTTGACGAACTTCTTCATGGTGCACTCCACATCGTTGTGACTGGTTGGGTTTGGGGATTTCAGACTCGGGAGCCCCAGGACGAGGCGATCTTCTCCGCGAGCACTGCGACGGCTACCGCACCGGCGTCTGGTGACCCGATGCTGCGGTCGCCGCTGTAACTCGCTCGGCCCCGAAGGGCCTTCATCTCCGTGGTCGCATCTGCGGCCTTCCGCGAGGCGCTGGCGACTTTGTCGAGGGTCACCTGCATATCGTGATCGGCGTCGACCGACTGCTCGAGAGCATCCACCGCCGGTACGAGCGCGTC
>JAYVNU010000084.1:0-2037 GCA_043758345.1 Lacisediminihabitans sp. | reverse complement strand
CCTGGGTGGCGTTCCTCACCACGAGTGTCTCGAATGCAGTCAATCTCGCCGATGGCCTCGACGGGCTCGCGACCGGGGCGTCGATCTTCGCCATCGGGTCGTACATCGTGATCGGCTTCTGGCAGTCGAACCAGTCGTGCTACAGCCTCTCGATCTCCCAGGACACCCTCTTCAAGTGCTACGACGTCTCGAGGCCACTCGACCTCGCAGTGGTCGCCGCATCCATCGTCGGAGCGCTCATCGGATTTCTCTGGTGGAACACGAGTCCAGCCCAGATCATGATGGGCGACACCGGATCGTTCGCCCTCGGGGGAGCACTCGCGGCCCTCGCCATCCTGTCCCGCACTGAACTGCTCCTCATCCTCATCGGGGGCCTCTTCCTCGTGATCACCAGCCAGGTGATCGTGCAGCGTGTCTACTTCAAGCTGACCCGCGGCAAACGGATCTGGCGGGCGAGTCCCCTTCATCACCACTTCGAGATGAAGGGCTGGGGTGAGGTCACGATCGTCGTACGCTTTTGGATAATCTCCGGGCTCTTCGTGGCCATCGGCGTCGGCACGTTCTACGTCGAGTGGCTCTCACGGACCTCCGGATGAGAAGCGCCCGGGATGTCGCCGGCCTCGCGAGTTGGCACGATGACTGGGCCGGGCTCAGGGTCGCCGTATTCGGACTCGGCGTCACGGGATTCTCGGTCGCCGACACGCTCGCGGAACTCGGCGCCGAGATCGTCGTGTTGGCGACCGGGGCCGATCCGGCCCTCGTCGACCTGCTCGAGGTCATCGGGGTGCGACTCGCGCGCTCGGAACTCGAGCGCGAGTTGGACGACTTCGGCGCGGAGCTCGTCGTCGTCTCGCCGGGCTTCCGGCCGACGCATCCGCTTGTCCGCCAGGCCATCGATGCCGGAACGCCCGTCTGGGGCGACATCGAGCTCGCCTGGAGGCTTCGCGATAAGGTGTCGAACGAAACCGGGGCACCGGCCGATTGGATCGCCATCACGGGGACCAACGGCAAGACGACGACGACCCAGCTGACCACCGCAATGCTCGCCGCGGGCGGCAGGCGGGTGATCGCGTGCGGAAACGTCGGGATACCGGTGCTCGATGCCATCCGCGATCCGCTCGGGTTCGATGATCTCGTCGTCGAGCTCTCGAGCTTCCAGCTCTACTACCTCGACAGCATGTCGGCCGCCGCGGCCGTCTGTCTCAATCTCGCCGACGACCATGTCGACTGGCACGGCTCACACGAGGCCTATCGCGCGGCGAAGGGGAAGGTCTACGAACGCGCCAGGATCACCTGTGTCTACAACATCGAAGATGTGGCGACGCGCGAGCTGGTCGAACAGGCCGAGGTCGTCGAGGGATGTCGCGCGATCGGCTTCGGTCTCGGACTACCGGGGCCGAGCGACGTCGGCCTCGTCGGCGACATGCTCGTCGATCGCGCCTTTCTTGCCGACCGGCATCGGTCGGCAACGGAGATCGCCACCGTGCACGACCTCGAGACGGTCGGACTCGGCTCGCCTCACATGATCGCGAACGTGCTCGCCGCTGCGGCGCTCGCGCGCTCCGTCGGGGTATCCACCGATCGGATCCGTTCGGCGATCCTCGATTTCCGGCTCGATCATCACCGCACCGAGACGATCGCGACCGTCGGGGGCATCCGCTTCGTCGACGATTCGAAGGCGACGAACCCGCACGCAGCTCAAGCGTCTCTCGAGTCGTTCGACTCGATCGTGTGGATCGTCGGAGGACTCTTCAAGGGCGTGGATGTCGACGCCATGGTCTCGGCCAACATCAACCGCCTGCGCGCCGCCGTGGTCATCGGTGTCGACCGTCAACCTCTACTTGAAGCTTTCAGGCGACACGCGCCCGAACTCCCGGTCTTCGAGGTCGCGACAGCAGACACTAATGAGGTGATGCCGACCGCCATCAGGTTGTCGGCCGCGGTCGCGATAAGCGGTGACACGGTATTGCTTGCTCCGGCCGCCGCTTCGATGGACCAGTTCACGGATTACGCGGACCGGGGGGCCCGCTTCGTAAC
>JAYVNU010000083.1:0-6541 GCA_043758345.1 Lacisediminihabitans sp. | reverse complement strand
CACCATATCTCGCTCGAGCGCTGGGTCGAGGTCACCTCGACGACGCCCGCGCGCATGTTCGGCATGTATGGCAGGAAGGGCGTCATCCAGCCCGGTGCCGACGGGGACATCGTGATTTATGACCCGAACGGTCACACGTCGATCGGGCTGGCCGTCGACGGCAATGGCGAGAAAACGGGTCGCACTCACCACATGAACATGGACTACAGCGCCTGGGAGGGTTTCGAGATCGACGGCCACGTCGACACCGTGATCTCCCGAGGGAAGATCGTCGTCGACGGCAATCAATACGTCGGCACCAACGGCGACGGCAAGTACGTCAAGCGCGGCCTGAGTCAGTACCTCATCTGATGCGATCACACCCGGCGATAGCTCCAGCTATGACCCCGGGGACCCCTTTGCGCAGGGGTCTCTGGCGCCATAGCTGGAGCTATGGCGACCACAACTGTGGCGGCCACGACTGTGGCGGCCACGACTGTGGCGGCCACGACTACGGAGCAAGCCACAGGGAAGACGGGCAGTAATGCAATTCGGAGCAGTACTTCAGACCAACCCGCCGGCCTCGCGCACGGTGTACCTCGCGAAGCTCGCCGAGCAGCACGGGTTCGACTATGCGTGGACGTTCGACTCGCACCTGCTGTGGCAGGAGCCCTACGTGATCTACAGCCAGATCCTCGCGGAGACCCATCGCATCACGGTCGGCCCGATGGTGACGAACCCGGCGACGCGCGACTGGACGGTCACGGCATCCACGTACGCGACCCTCAACGAGATGTACGGCAACCGCACGATCTGCGGCATCGGGCGCGGCGACTCGGCCGTTCGTGTCACCAACGGCAAGCCGACGACGCTGAAGGATCTGCGCGAGTCGATCCATGTCATCCGCGAACTGGCGAATTCCCGCTCGGTCGAATACAACGGTGCGACGCTGCAATTCCCGTGGAGCGTCGGAAGCGAACTCGAGGTCTGGGTGGCCGCCTACGGCCCCCTCGCCCTGAAGTTGACGGGCGAGGTCGGCGACGGATTCATCCTGCAGATGGCGGATCTGGATGTCGCGGAGTGGATGATCCGCACCGTGCGAGACGCCGCGGAGAAGGCCGGCCGCGACCCCCTCTCGATCAAATTCTGCGTGGCAGCCCCGATGTATATCGGCGACGATCTGCAGCACATGCGCGACCAATGTCGCTGGTTCGGTGGGATGGTCGGCAACCATGTCGCCGACATCGTCGCGAAGTACGGCGCGGACGGCGCGGTACCGAAGGCGCTGACCGATTACATCAAAGACCGCGAGGGCTATGACTACAACCAGCACGGACGGGCTGGCAACTCGCACACCGCGTTCGTGCCTGACGAGATCGTCGACCGCTTCTGCCTGCTCGGAACGGCCGATCAGCACATCGAGAAGCTGAAGGCTCTACAGGAGCTCGGCGTCGATCAGTTCGCCGGCTATCTCCAGCACGACAACAAGGAGGAGACGCTCCGCGTCTATGGCGAGACAGTCATCCCCGCGATGCGCGACCAGATCACCGCGAAGGTCTGATGCGCGCCCGGCCGGTACTGCGCGCCCGCACAGCAGTGCGCGCCCGGCCGGCACTTCTCGGCGCCGCCGGCATCGTTCTGCTCGCCCTGCTCTGGGAACTCTACAAAGCCGTCGGTCCAGCGTCCGGCGTCGTCATCGGCGGTGTCACGGTTCTGCCGCGCACGAGCGACCTCGCAATGCCTCACCTCTGGACGATGTTCGCGCGGCTCGGCGAGCCGGTGATCTCGACGCCGGGATCCCCGGTGCTGTTGAGTGCGGTCGTCGGTGCGGCCGGGTTCACCCTCGGGATCGCCGCGGTCGGCTGGATCGTCGGGGTGGTGGTCGGCTTCCTGCTCGCCCTGCTGATGCAGCGCTTCCGCACCGCGGAATCCGCTCTCCTGCCGTGGATCGTGCTCAGCCAGACCGTTCCCCTCATCGCCCTCGCCCCGCTGGTCGCCGGAATCGGCAGCCAAATCCGCTTCGGCGAGGCCCGCTGGCAGGACTGGATGTCGGTGGCTCTGATCGCCTCCTACCTCGCCTTCTTCCCGGTCTCGATCGGCGCCCTCCGCGGCCTCGAATCGCCAGATGCGGCCCACGTCGAGCTGATGCACACCTACTCGGTCGGCTGGTGGAAGACGCTCATCCACCTGCGGCTCCCGGCCAGCATCCCCTATCTGCTTCCCGCGCTCAGGCTCGCCGCGGCCAGCGCGGTGGTCGGCACGGTCGTCGCCGAGGTGTCGATCGGACTGAGCGGAGGGGTCGGCCGGATGATGGTCGAGTACGCCTCGGCGTCGAGCGGCGACCCGGGCAAACCCTGGGCACCCATCTTCGGCGCCATCATCATCGGCCTGGTGTCGGCCGGATTCGTCGCACTGCTCGGGTTTGCCCTCGCGCGGTACCGCAGGGGAGAGGTGAGCGCATGACCACGGAGCCTCAGGCACAACCGGCCGTGCTCGTCGCGGGCGTCGGCAAGACCTTTGTCGTCGGTCGGGGGAGGTCGGCCGGAACGGTGGTCGCACTCGACGCGATTCGGCTCTCCGTCGCGGCCGGAGAGTTCGTGTCGCTGATCGGACCGAGCGGCTGCGGAAAGAGCACGCTTCTCCGCCTGATCGCCGATCTCGACCAACCGAGCATCGGCGCCATCACGGTCTTCGGCAAGACGGCGCGGCAGGCGAGAATCGACCAGGACTACGGCATTGCGTTCCAGCAGGCTGGGCTACTGCCCTGGCGTTCGGTCGCCGCGAACATCGAGTTGCCGCTCGAGCTGCACGGGATCGGCAGGGCGGCCAGGCAGAAGCGCGCAGCGGAGTTGCTCGCCCTCGTCGGGCTGAGCGACTTCGCCGACCGGTTTCCCGACCAGCTCTCCGGGGGGATGCAGCAGCGCGTCGCCATCGCCAGGTCGCTCGCCGAAAGCCCGGAGCTGCTGCTCATGGACGAGCCGTTCGGCGCCCTCGATGAGATGACCCGCGAGCGGATGCAGGGCGAACTCGTTCGCATCTGCGGCGAGACCGGCGCCGCTGTCGTGTTCGTGACCCACTCCATCCCCGAGGCGGTCTTCCTTTCCGACCGCGTCGTCGTGATGTCCGCTCGGCCCGGTCGCATCGTCGGGATAGTGGATGTTGCCCTCGGCCGAACGGGAGACCGCGACGACGATCTGCGCGAGGCATCCACCTTCTTCGCCTCCGTCAAAGCGGTGCGCGAGGCACTGCACGGCACCCCGGCGGCCGCGATCACGGGGGTGGAAACGCGATGAGAAACCTCGGCTCGCGCACGACGACGGTCATCGCACCGATCGCCTTCGGCGTGCTGGCGCTCGTGCTCTGGCAGGTTGTCGTCGTGGCCTTCGACGTGAAGCCTTACGTTCTGCCGAGCCCCCTGAATATCGGCGGGCAGTTCACGCGAGCCCTCGGCACGATCTGGTCGGGCACAAGGGTGACAGGGGCCAATGCCCTCGTCGGCCTCCTCCTCGGCGCGGTCGTCGGCATCATCGCAGCGATCCTGTCGGCGCTGGTGCGTCTGCTCGACGAGCTCTCGATTCCGGTGGTGACCGCGGCATCCGTCGTGCCGATCGTCGCACTCGCCCCGGTTCTCTACACGATGTTTGGTGCGGGCGCCGAGACAGCTCGTCAGCTCGTCGCGGCGATCGCCGTCTTCATCCCGGTGTACGTCAACACGCTGCGCGGGCTGCGGCAGGTGCGCCCGGTGCATCGCGATCTGCTGCGCGCCTACGCGGCGACGCCCTGGCAGCTCACCCGCACGGTCACACTGCCGGGCGCGCTGCCCTTCGTCTTCACGGGGCTTCGGATCGCATCATCCATCGCCGTGATCTCGGCCCTGATCGCGGAATACTTCGGCGGTCCGGTCGATGGGCTCGCGTCATCCATCACGTCTGCTGCCTCGTACAGCAACTACACGCTCGCCTACGCGTTCGTGCTCGGGGCGATATTGCTCGGGCTCGTCTTCTACTGCGTCACCCTCGCCCTGGAGAAGCTCGCAATGAGGCACCGGCCTACTCCCTGAGTAAGTCCGGTCGCTTCGGAAGGCGACCGGCGCACCACCCCCGATGAGAGCACCACGTGAGAGCACCAAGGAGGAAGCACCATGAAACACAGCACACGAATGATGATCGGTGTCGGCGCGATGGCGGCGGCGACAGCGCTCGTCTTGAGCGGATGCAGTAGCTCCACCACCCCGAGCGCCTCGACCGGCTCGACGAAACTCACCCCCGTCACGCTGCAGCTGCAGTGGGTGACCCAGGCGCAGTTCGCGGGCTATTACGCGGCCCTCGAGCAGGGCTATTACAAGAAGGAAGGTCTCGACGTCACCATCAAGCAGGCCGGAACCGACACGGTTCCGATCACCTCGGTGGCGAAGGGAGAGGCAGACTACGCGATCTCCTGGGTTCCGAAGGTGCTCGGCTCGATCGGGCAGGGTGTCAACGTGACAGATGTCGCCCAGATCTTCGAGCGAAGCGGAACGACGCAGATCTCGTTCAAAGACAAGAACATCACCTCGGTCGCCGAGCTCAAGGGCAAGAAGGTCGGAAGCTGGGGCTTCGGCAACCAGTGGGAGTTGTTCGCCGGAATGCAGAAGGCCGGCATCAATACCGACACGGGGATCAACCTCGTGCAGCAGGCATTCGACATGAAGGGCTTTCTCGCCGGCGACATCGACGCGGCCCAGGCGATGACCTACAACGAATACGCGCAGGTGCTCGAGACCGTCAACCCGAAGACCGGAAAACTGTTCACGGCGGATGACCTCAATGTCATCAACTGGAACAAAGAGGGCACCGCGATGCTGCAGGACGCGCTCTGGGCCAACACCGACAAGTTGAAGGACGCGGCGTTCCAAAAGGAGACGACAGCGTTCATCAAGGCGTCGATCGAGGGCTGGGTCTACACCCGCGACAACCCGCAGAAGGCCGCCGATATCGTGACGAAGGCCGGCTCGACGCTCGGAACGAGCCACCAGCTGTGGATGACGAACGAGGTCAACAAGCTGCTCTGGCCGTCCACTGACGGACTGGGGGTCATCATCCCGGCCGCATGGCAGCAGACGGTGAAGATCGCCGAGGCGACCAAGGACAACACCGGCACCACCATCATCACGAAGGCTCCGCCATCGACCGCGTACTCCAACACGTACGTGAACGCTGCGCTGAAGCAACTGACAGCCGAGGGAGTGGATGTCATGGGCAAGAGCTTCACGCCCCTCACCGTCACCCTCAAGGAGGGCGGCAAGTAGCCGCTCGAAGTATCGGTGCGGCCGGGTTTCCCCGGCCGCACCACCCCTGATATCGAAAAGGAACAGCATGACCACCACCATCGACCCGACCGAGGGCGAACTGGCCTACGACCTCGACAGAGCCCACGTCTTCCACTCCTGGTCTGCACAGGGGGCGCTCACGCCCTTCGTGATCGCGGGAGCTCTCGGCTCGACCGTCTGGGACTATGACGGGAAGAACTACCTCGACTTCTCGAGCCAGCTCATCAACATGAATATCGGGCACCAGCATCCAAAGGTCATCGCGGCCATCAAGGAGCAGGCGGACATCCTCACGATGGTCGCGCCGGCCCACGCCAACATCGCCCGCGGCCAGGCCGCGAAGCGCATCCTCGACAGGGCCGGACGGCCATTCGGCAAGGTCTTCTTCACCAACGGCGGTGCGGATGCGAACGAGAACGCGATGCGGATGGCGCGGCTCGTCACCGGCCGCGACACCGTGCTCAGCCACTATCGCTCGTATCACGGCAACACCGGTGCGGCGATCGTCGCGACCGGCGACTGGCGCCGCATGCCGAATCAATTCGCGCGCGGACACGTGCACTTCTTCGGGCCGTTCCCCTACCGCTCCGAGTTCTGGTCGACGAGTGTGGAGGAGGAGTGCGAGCGCGCTCTTCATCACCTCGAGCGGGTCATTCTGTCGGAGGGGCACGGCACGATCGCCGCGGTCCTGCTCGAGGGGGTGCCCGGCACCGCCGGCATCCTGGTTCCGCCGCCCGGCTATTTGGCCGGGGTGCGTGCGCTCTGCGACAAGTACGGGATCATGATGATCATGGACGAGGTCATGTCCGGTTTCGGTCGAACGGGCGAGTGGTTCGCCTGGCAGGGCTTCGCTCGAGACGAGGGCGACTGGACCCCCGACCTCATCGTCTTTGCGAAGGGCGTCAACTCGGGCTACGTTCCGGCAGGCGGCGTCGTCATCTCCGAGTCGATCGCCCACGAGTTCGACGACGAGGTCTTTCCGGGCGGGCTCACGTATTCCGGGCATCCACTCGCGATGGCGTCGATCGTCGCTTCCATCGATGCGATGACGGAGGAGGGGATCGTCACCAACGCGCGCATGATCGGCCGGGACCACCTCGGGCCGGGCCTCGCTGCGCTCGCGGCGAAACATCCGATGATCGGGGAGGTGCGCGGGCGCGGGGTCTTCTGGGCGCTGGACCTGGTGGAGGATGCCGCATCCCGGCAGCCGCTGTCGGGTGCGATCATCGCGCGGCTCAAGTCCGAGATCATGAG
>JAYVNU010000082.1:0-2042 GCA_043758345.1 Lacisediminihabitans sp. | reverse complement strand
CCCCCGGTGCCCGAGTTCGCGCCAGGGGTCGTCTGGCCGGCCGTCAGTTCGACGCCGTCGCCCTTGATGGAGCCGGTGGAGGTGGGGCACCCGGTGGTCTTGCTGTCGTAGGCGCTGCAGGCAGACCCATTGGATACCTCGAGCGGCAAGCCGAGCAGCGGAGCGAAAAAGATCAAAATCAACTGCAGACCAACAGCTAGATACATGAATCAACCGTCCAAGATGTTTTGTTGGAGACCAAGAGTGGGCGGGCGGGCGGCGCGCCTGCGTCGAAGCGCACTTCGTATCCCGCTCGATTGGGGCGAGTGGCGCTGACGACTGAAGCGCCCGTCGAGTCGAATACATCCACCTTTGAAACGTCCTCGCACAAATAAATAGCGACAATGTCATGCCCGCGTGATGCATTAGGCGCATAGACCTGAAGCACAGATCGATCAAATGTTGTTACGCCCAGGCTGTGCTGAGAATTAGCCCGCGCTTTCTCGAAGCCCAGGCGGTCTTCTACGAGCTGCTCGCTAGTCGCCACACCCTCGATTCGCTCGGGATTCGCCCCACCGTCGGCCAAGATCTGATCCGACACCTTCAGATATGCGGCATACGCCTCCTCCGCGGCCTTCAGGGCTTCAGCATCCGAGGCGAAGAGTGGTGTCGCGCTCGCCTGCGGTTGCGGGGTCACAGCGGGGTCTGCCGAGACACACCCGCTCAGTGCCAGTGCCAGCGTGATCGCGGCGAGTGTCACGCCGGCGACTGTGGGTGCGATCCGTGCGCCACCGAGTGCTTTCCCCATGCCGCACACGCTAGGGCACGGGGACCAGGGCTGACGGGAAGTTTCCACATCCGATACCCGCTGGGGAGACATCCACCTGTGAGGGAGGAGTGGGGTCGGAGGTGTGAGAACGGTAGTTTGGGAGGATACTGCCGAAGGAGCTCGCACCATGGATGTCTCAGGCCCCTGGGAGCGCGCGGCGCGCGGGGCGATGCTCGTCGGCTCCGACGGGGAGTTGCGCCCAACGATCTTCGCCGAGATGTCGGCTCTCGCCGTGAAGTCCGGAGCCATCAATCTCGGCCAGGGATTTCCTGACGAAAACGGCCCGCCCGAAGTTCTCGAGGCTGCCCGACGAGCCATCACCGACGGGGCGAACCAGTACCCGCCCGGCATCGGCATCCCGGCTCTGCGCCACGCGATCGCCGCCCACCAGCAGCGGTTTTACGGACTCTCCCCGGATCCCGACACCGAGATCCTGGTCACGGCCGGAGCCACAGAGGCCCTCGCCGCCACGATTCTCGCGCTGGTGGATGAGGGTGATGAAGTCGTGACCCTCGAGCCCTTCTACGATTCGTATGCGGCGATCATCGCGCTCGCCAGAGGCATCCATCGCACTGTCGCCCTGCGATTGCCCGACTTCCAGCCGGATCACGACGAGCTTCGTGCCGCCGTCACGGGCCGCACGCGCCTCATCCTCATCAACAATCCGCATAACCCGACAGGCGCCGTGCTTTGCCGCGAAACTCTCGAACTCGTCGTCGAGCTTGCACACCAGCACGGCGCGCTCATCGTCACCGACGAGGTTTACGAGCACCTGACCTTCGGCGTCGAACACATCCCCGTCGCGACCCTGCCGGGCGGATTCGACCGCACGATCACCATCTCGAGCGGGGGCAAAACGTTCAATACGACGGGGTGGAAGGTCGGCTGGCTGACGGCACCCCGCGACATCCTGCGGGCCATCCTCGCCGTCAAGCAGTACCTCACCTACGTCAACGCCGCGCCGTTCCAGCCGGCGATCGCCGTCGGCCTCGGCCTGCCAGACGAGTACTTCGAACGCATTGCGACCGACCTCGCACACAAGCGCGACGTTCTCTCGGCCGGGCTCCGCACAGCCGGATTCGACGTGAGCGAGTCCCGCGGCTCCTACTTCGTCGTCGCGGATGCCGCCCCCCTCGGATTCACGGATGCCGCCACGCTCTGCCGCCAACTTCCCGACCTCGCCGGGGTGGTCGGCGTGCCGATCAGCGCCTTCGTGACCGACCGGAACAAAGGC
>JAYVNU010000081.1:0-6556 GCA_043758345.1 Lacisediminihabitans sp. | reverse complement strand
TCGTTGCAAGATCCACGATCTCCTGAATGCCTGCGCCGACGACCGTCGGGATCGCGCCGAAGGCCGCAACGAGCATCAGGCCGACGCTCAAACCCATGCCAAGCCAGATGCTCTGCAGGGCGATTCTCACGGTGTCCTGGCCGATCGCGACGGCGCGAACCACCAGCGAGAGGTCGTCGACGAGGATGACCGCCGACGCAGACTCGCTGGCCGCGGTCGCCCCACGGGCTCCCATTGCGATGCCGACATCCGCCGAGACGAGCACCGGCGCGTCGTTGACGCCGTCCCCCACCATGAGCACCGGGCGCTGGCGGAGTGACTTCACCGCGTTCACCTTGTCAGCGGGAAGGCAGTCGGCCTGAACGGTCGAGATCCCGACAGCGCGAGCCACCTCGACCGCCGTCACTCGCGCATCGCCGGACAACATGACGACGTCGTTCACTCCGAGACCGCGGAGGGCCGTGATCGTGCCGCGGGCATTCGACCGCACGGGATCCGTCGCGATGATGCTGCCGGCGAACCGACCGTCTACAGCGACATAGATGGCCAACTCGTTGCCGGTGACGGCTGAGGCGGTGGCTTCCGGCGCAATCCCGCGGATGAAGGCGAGTGTGCCGACCGCGACGGCGTGCTGCCGGAGAGTGGCGACGACCCCCTGGGCATCCGTTTCGATCGCGGTCGAGGCGTCGATGAGCTCGAGGCCGCGCTGGCGTGCGGCGGCGACGATGGAGGCGGCGAGCACATGGGAGGAGAGTTTCTCGGCAGAGGCCACGAGGGTCAGCAGTTCGCTCTCGTCGAATGGGGGCAGGGCAGTGATTCTTGCGATCGTCGGCGTTCCTGAGGTCAGCGTTCCGGTCTTGTCGAAGACCGCCGTGCGTGCCCGGGCGAGCAGTTCGAGAACTCCTCCCCCCTTGACGATGATTCCGTTGCGGGCGGCGCGGCTCATGCCGCCCATGAAGGCCACGGGTGCCGCAAGCACGAGAGGACACGGGGTCGCGAGAACAAGAACCTGCGCGAAGCGCACCGGGTCGCCGGTCACGAACCAAGCGACACCGCCGATGATCAGGGAGATCACGGTGAACGGGATCGCATACCGGTCGGCGAGGCGGACCACCGGTGCCTGGTTGGCCGCGGCCTGCTTCACGAGGGCGATGATGCCCTGGTACTGGCTGTCGCTGGCGGTCGCGGTCGCGGTGAGGGTCGCAGCCACGGTGCCAGTGACCGAACCGCTCAGCACCTCGTCGCCGGCCATCCGGTTCCGCGGCATGCTCTCTCCCGTGAGCGACGACTCGTCGAAGACGGCGGTCGAGGTGAGCAGCGTTCCGTCGACCGGCACGACCTCCCCGGATCTGACGAGCACGACATCGCCAGCCCGCACGTCTGCCGCCGCGACATCCTCGAACGTGGTCGACCCGTCGACGCGGCGATGAGCGGTCTGGGGCTCGCGATTGAGGAGGGCGCTCAACTCGCGCTGAGCACGACCCGTGGCGAAGTCCTCGAGTGCTCTACCGCCGGCCACCATGAGCACGATAATCATGCTCGCGGCGACCTCGCCGACGGCGACGGTCGAGACGATGGCGACGATGGCGAGGATGTCGATGCCGAAGATGTGCTGACGTAGTTGCCGAGCCATCCGCACTGCCTCGATGCCAGCCACTCCAAGCGCGAACGCGCTGAAACTCCAGCGGACGATCGTTTCGAGACCGGCGATCCAGGCGAGCGCACCGAGGATGCCGACCAGTATCGTGCATGACACGATCGGATACCGGAGGAGCCAGAGGCGCTGCGGTGGGCCGTCCGCAGCGGTGGTCATCCCGGCTGGTCCATGTCGCGCGCCGCGGGTGTTCGCCGTCACCGACCACCGCCAATCGCGCTCACGGCCCCGCAGGTCGGGGCAGTTACAGCGTGTTCGATCGACGGGCTGGGGAAAAGAGCCGAAGGTCCCGCGGGTGATGACAGCGCCCGTGCGAAATCCTTCCCTCCGTAAATTGTTGCTTTCACTATTCAGGAGGTGGTGGTGCTAGAGAGATGGATGAGGCTGAAGTGACCTCATCCATCCCTTCAGCCTCATCCGTCCCACGACCTCCTGAATAATGAAAGGGCACGGAGGGCCGCCGACCGACGGGCTACCGGGTGCAGCCAGCGGGTAGCGCCGGCGGCGGCGGGCACTACTCGTGAATCAGCTGTTTCGACGGGATCAGCGTTATCGAGTTCGCCGTCACCCCGACGAGGCCGAGTGTCGGTCGAAGAAGCGTCGGCGGCAACTCCTGCGCGGTCGGCGGGGTCGCCGCCCCGAGGGTGAGGGCGGTGCCGTCGAGCAGCGACGCCGAAATCGAGTCGAGGTAGACCTGCACGTGGCCGCGCAGCTCCATCCGTCCGGAGTTGGTGACGAGCGACGGACCGGTCGCGCGGCGCACATCGAGCAGGAAGTCCGTGATGACGATGTCGTCGGCCACGAGCTTGATGACGGGTGTTCGTGTTCCGTCAGCGAGGCGCACCGTCACGAAACCGATGGAGCGGAGTCCGGAGAACGAGATGGATGACCCACCGAGCTGGGCCGCCGGGAGCGTGAAAGTCGGCGCATTCGGGTCTTCGACAGCGATCAGCGGAACGCCGGATGCCGCGGGAGCGGGTGCCGCGCCCGGAACCCCGGGCAGCGGGACGACGGGCGGGAGGATCGGTGGCACCCCGGGCATCCCCGGCACTCCCGGCGACGTGGGCTGGCTCGGCGCAGGCGTCGGAGCCGGCGTGCCGCAGTTCATGAGGATCGGCAGGCAGAGCGCCTGCCGCGCATCCGGAACACGCGCCGCGCCGATGCCGCCCGTCGCGACGACGAGGCACACCGCGATCGCCAAAGTCCCGGTTGCGCGGGGACGTAGTCGCCGCACAACCGGACCCTCCTTCACGGTGCTCGCAGCCAGACTGGGCCGCTTCAACGTGAACCGATGGATCTTCTGCGCGCCGGTCAGGACCGGCGCGACACTAAAGGGAGTTGGTCCGCGGGCGCCTCGATGGTCGGTTCGGCGACCTTCCGCGGCAGCCATGACACCACGAGGATTCCGCCGACCGAGCCCAGCAGCATTCCGATGAAGAATCCACCGAGGTTGACGCCGATCAGCGAATAGACCGAGACGACCAGCGAGATGACCCCGTAGAAGATGCGGTGCGCGGGCATCGCGATCACGAGCACTCCGAGAAGTACCATCAGCACCGGGATGATGGTGGCCTGAAGCCCCTCGATGCCGACCTGCACGTGGATCTTGCCAACATCGAGCTGACCGGAGAAGAACATCTCGACGCCGGCGAGCACGGTGAGCACTGCGCCGACGAAGGGACGACGTCGTCTCCACGCACGGAAACCCGACGCTTTCCTCGTTTGCATGTTAGAAGCATCCCTTCGAGCCGTCGGTCAGCTGCAGGTGCATTCCGGTCAGGGTGAAGACCGAAGCCTGGGTCGACCACGCGGTCTGCTGCAAGCCGACGATCTTCAGCGCGTCGGCATCCTGTGCGAAGTCGCCGGCCGTGCCCTTCGGTCCGGTGTTGACGGTGGATGCGTCGACCCCGATACGGATGTTGTTGAACGTCGAGTCGCCCCTGAGGTCGGTCATTCCGATCTGGAGGTCGCTCGCAGAGGCTGGCTTACCGCCACCCCCGGCGGTGATCAGCAGCCCGACCTTGCCGAGCGGCGTGTCGGTGATGACCGACTGGCAGAGGTCGGCGAGCGTGGCCGACTTGATGTTGGCGATGGCCACCTGGTGGGGCTTGCCCGCCGTGTCATTCGTGACACCGGCATACTGCGAGAATCCGGTTCCGTCGAGCTGGGATGCGCTGATCTGGAACTGGCTGCCCGACACGGCGAATGAGACCGGGACCGCGCCCTGTGCCACCCCTCCCATCAGCAGAGTTGCGACGACGGCGACCGGTACCGCGGCGAGCACGATGCGACCTGAGTGGGACGAGGTGAGCTTTCTGATGGTCAACTTCGTGGCGTTCATAGATCCTCCTTGATCCGTGACCAGTGGGGGGCAACTGGTCGTGAAAGAGCAATGGCTCTCACTAAGAGAGAGCGGCCAGGAGCGAACTATGACGCGAGATCAGAAAGCTTTTTTGACGGAAGTCGACGAAGGCTCAGGGCCCGCCGAGCCAGTGGTCGATGCGGTGGTGATCGGGCGTGAAGCCGTTGGCAACACCCCACAACACGGCCTGCGTTCGGGAGGCCACCCGGAACGTCACGGACGATCGAGCGGATGTACGACTTGACGGTATTGGGGCTGAGATAGGCGAGAGCGGCGACTTCCGCGTTGTTCTTCCCCGGCGTTATCAGGGCGAGGATCTCGGACTCCCGATCGGTGATCCCCTCGCGGCGTCCCGGCCTGTCGAGCGCGAACGCGCTGGCGACGCGCCTGGGCGGTTTGCTGATGACGGTGTTTCCGGTGTGCGCGAGATCGGGGGGAAGCTCCAGATGTAGACGACGACACGACGGGCTCGCGGGTTCTTCACGAGCGCCGTGATCTCTTCATGGTCGGGTGAGGGTCGTCGAGGGCATCCTGCTAATTTTCGCCCAAGGGGCATTCCTCATTACCCGCCGGGGTGTTGGGCTTGGAGTCATCCTTTACCTGGGCGACCTGATCGCACGTGTCTCGCGTGCTTACCCTGGCGACATCAGGATCGGACTCATCATCAGCAGCGGCATCATCATCGGTCCCATCATCGGCGCGATCATCGTGCTGTTCATCTGGACTCGCGCCGGAAGCCGCCGCACCTCGCGTCGCTGACGCACGGGCATCCACTCCGGAGCAGAGAATCTCCGGAGTAAACAATCGCCGGAGCAGAGAATCTCCGGAGCAGAGAATCGCCGGAGTAAATAATCGAACGGGTCCGCAGGAAATGCTGCAGGCACCCTCGTTGTTATGAACGAGGAACGCTTTACGTGAGGGAGACACTGATGACCGAGCAGACCGCGGCAGCACGCACCGAGACGGCGATCCTCGCCGGTGGATGTTTTTGGGGGGCCCAGCAATTGCTCCGTCGGCGTCCGGGGGTGCTCTCCACCCGCGTCGGATATTCGGGAGGCGATGTCGAGAACGCAACCTACCGGCACCACAAGGGGCACGCCGAGGCCGTTGAGATCGTCTTCGACCCGAACGTGATCTCGTATCGCGACCTTCTCGAGTTCTTCTTCCAGATCCACGATCCGTCGACCAAGGATCGCCAGGGAAACGACGTCGGTTCGAGCTACCGTTCGGCCATCTTCTACACCAGCGATGAGCAGAAGCGCGCCGCACTCGAGACCGTCGCCGATGTCGATGCCTCGGGAATCTGGCCGGGAAAGGTCGTCACCGAGGTCACCGCCGCCGGAGCGTTCTGGCAGGCAGAGGAAGAGCACCAGGACTATCTCGAGAAAGACCCGCACGGCTACACCTGCCACTACGTCCGTCCGGGATGGAAGTTGCCGCACCGTGAGGACGCCTCGTCCTAGACCGGGCAGTTTGATCAGAGGGGCGGCTCGATCCCCGGGGTTACCATGGAATGGCAGAGAAAGTGGAGGTGCGGTCGATGACCATCGCTTCGTCGGCGCTCGCCGCCCGTCCGTTCAGTCGGCGCGAAGTTCTAAGCCTTCGCGAGGACTTCCCGATCCTCTCGACCACGGTCAACGGGCATCCACTCGTCTATCTCGATTCCGGCGCCACCAGCCAGAAGCCGCGCTCGGTTCTGGATACCGAACGAGCGTTCTCCGAGACGGAGAACGCTGCGGTCCACCGCGGCGCCCATACGCTGGCCGCCCTCGCGACCGAGACCTTCGAGAATGCGCGCTTCACAATGGCGCGATTCATCAACGCGGCCGACGACGAGATTATCTGGACGTCGAATGCGACCGAAGCACTCAACCTCATCGCGTACGCATTCTCGAACGCGAGCCTCGGCCGCGGGGGGGCAGAAGCACAGCGGTTCGCGCTCGCTCCCGGTGACGAGATCCTCACCACCGAGATGGAGCACCACGCGAACCTCATCCCGTGGCAGGAACTCGCCACGCGAACCGGGGCGACCCTGCGCTTCATCCCGGTCGACGATGAGGGATCGCTTCGCCTCGAGTTGCTCGACGAACTCGTCAACGCCCGCACCCGGATCGTCGCCTTCACCCATGTGTCCAACGTGCTCGGGGTGATCAATCCAGTCGAACTGCTGGTGTCACGCGCGCGGGCGGTCGGTGCGCTGGTCGTGCTCGATGCCTGCCAGTCGGCACCACATTTTGCTCTGGATGTCGCGGCCCTCGACGTCGACTTCGCGGTGTTCTCTGGGCACAAGATGCTCGGTCCGACCGGGGTCGGCGTGCTCTACGGCCGAAGCGAGCTGCTGAATGCGATGCCGCCATTTCTCACCGGCGGGTCGATGATCACGACGGTGACCATGCAATCCGCGGAGTTCCTTCCGGCGCCGCAGCGATTCGAAGCCGGTACCCAGAGGGTCTCCCAGGCGATCGCGCTCGGCGCAGCCATCGACTACCTCGGTGCGGTCGGAATGGATCGGATCGCCGCTCACGAGTCGGCTCTCGGCG
>JAYVNU010000080.1:0-6587 GCA_043758345.1 Lacisediminihabitans sp. | reverse complement strand
TGCGCGGGGTCGCACGTGAACCTCAATCCCCTCCCGCGAACGCGACAACACGCAAAAAGGCCCGGCACCGAAGTGCCGAGCCCTCTGCGTGATGAATGCCTTAAGCGCCGACCTTGAAGCGCACGAAACCCTGGATGGTGAGTCCCGAGTCCGTGAGCACCTTGGCGACCGACTGCTTGTTGTCGCGGGCGTAGTCCTGCTCCGGCAGCACGACCTGCTTGAAGAAGCCGTTGACTCGACCCTCGATGATCTTCGGCAGGGCGGCCTCCGGCTTGCCCTCGCTGCGGCTGATCTCCTCGACGATACGACGCTCAGACTCGACCTGATCGGCCGGAACCTCGTCCCGGGCGAGATACTGCGGGTCGGCGAACGAGATGTGCTGCGCGATGCTGCGAGCGGTCTCGGCGTCATCTCCGGCATACCCGACGACGACTCCGACCTGCGGTGGCAGGTCTTTATTGGTCTTGTGGAGGTAGACGGCGAACTTCTCGCCGTTCACGACCGCGAGGCGACGGAGCACGATCTTCTCGCCGAGGATCGCTGCCTCATTCGAGATGAGGTCGGCGACGGTCTCACCGCCGCTCAACGCGGCGAGGCCCTCTTCCGGAGTCGTCGCACCGGCGGCGGCGACAGCATCCAGAACGGTGTTGCCGAGCGTGACGAAACGCTCGCCCTTCGCGACGAAATCGGTTTCGCACACGAGCTCGATCAGCGTCGTCTCCGAGCCGTGCTCCTTCGCCGCGACGAGACCTTCGCTGGTGGAGCGATCGGCACGCTTCGCGTTGCCTTTCGCACCCTTCAGTCGCAGCAGCTCGGTGGCCTTCTCGAGGTCACCGCCGGCTTCGACGAGCGCGTTCTTGGTCTCGACCATTCCCGTGCCGAGGCGCTCGCGCAGGGCCTTGAGGTCGTCCAGGCTGAAATCTGCCATGGGGTATGTCCTTTGCTTCTAGTTCTGATTACTTCTTGGCAGCGGCAGGCTTTGCTGCCGCCGGCTTCGCTGCCGTGGTGGTTGCCGTGTCGGCGGCCTTCTCGGCGCTTTTCTCGGCGCTTTTCTCGGCGGGCGTGACCTTCTCTTCCGTGGTGGCTTCGGCCTCGAGGCGAGCTTCGGTCTCATCGTCGGTCTCGAGCTTGTGGATCGGAACGAGGGTCTCGTCGGCAGCGGCCTCATGCTCGGCGACGACCGCGTCGGCATCGTTCTCTCCGACCGGCACCTCCGCGGCGATGACAGCCTCGACGGCTGCGGAGTTTGCCGCGGTCGACCCGATGAGACCGTCGACGGCCTCGATCTTCTCGGCCTCGGTGGTCGGGGTCTCGGATGCTGCGAGCAGCTCGGCCTCCCACGCGGCGAGCGGCTCGACCGCCTCTCCCTCTTCCGGCTTCTGGTGGCGCTGGATCAGGCCCTCGGCGGCAGCATCCGCAATGATGCGGGTGAGCAGTCCGACGGAACGGATGGCGTCGTCATTACCCGGGATCGGGTAGCTGACCTCGTCGGGGTCGCAGTTGGTGTCGAGGATCGCGATGACCGGGATGCCGAGCTTGTGTGCCTCGTCGATCGCGAGGTGCTCTTTCTTGGTGTCGACGATCCAGATCGCCGAGGGGGTCTTCGTGAGGTTGCGGATACCACCGAGCGAACGCTGCAGCTTGATGAGCTCGCGGCGCTGGATGAGCAGCTCCTTCTTGGTGTAGCCACGCGTGGTGTCGTCGAAGTCGATCTCTTCGAGTTCCTTCATGCGGGCCAGACGCTTGGATACGGTCTGGAAGTTGGTGAGGAGTCCGCCGAGCCAACGCTGGTTGACGTAGGGCTGGCCGACGCGCTTCGCCTGCTCCTCGATGGAGCCCTGTGCCTGCTTCTTCGTTCCCACGAAGAGGATGGTTCCGCCGTGGGCGACCGTCTCCTTGACATAGTCATAGGTCTTGTCGATGTACTGCAGCGACTGCTGGAGGTCGATAATGTGGCTGCCCGAGCGCTCGGTCAGGATGAAACGCTTCATCTTGGGGTTCCAGCGGCGGGTCTGGTGTCCGAAGTGGACCCCGCTGTCGAGCAACTGGCGAATGGTGACAACGGCCATGGCCGATTCCTTCTCCGCGCGCAGGCGTCTGCCATGCGCACTTATCTCAGTTTTTCCGGCCCCGGACGGGGCTCGAACCTGGTGCCCGACACTGCATCCGCCCTCGTCTCACGGTGACAAAACCGACGAGGGACTGGTGGATGTCGTGCCACATTCGAAGAATATGTGCGGGCACGCGTAGTCACCCCGCTAGCGAGGTGCTGCCATAATCATATCACCGGGGGTAGGGTCGACACTTCTCCTCCACCTCCCCCGTTTCCGATGACGCTCCGCACATGGTTCGAGCGCGGATTCGGCGCACCCGTGGATGCGCGACCCTTCTCGAGTGTTGTTCCCGCTCGCGGCCGCCAGAAGTACCCGGCTTAGTCTCCTGGCGATCCTGACCGTGCTCGTCCTGGCCGCGGGCTGGCCCGCGCCATCGACGCCGCACGCCGCGGCGGGGACAACACCACGGTGGGCCTGGCCTGTCGAACTCCCCCATACGATTGTGCGGCCCTTCATCGCACCACCCACTCCCTACGGCGCCGGGCATCGCGGAATCGATATCGCCGCGACCCCCGACAGTGTCGTACTCGCTCCGGAGGACGGAGTCGTCTTCTTCGTCGGGGTGGTCGTTGACCGGCCGGTGCTGTCGATGACGCACGCTGGCGGTCTCGTGTCGAGTTACGAGCCACTTCGATCGACACTCGCCGTCGGGTCCGCGGTGCGGCGCGGCGATCCGATCGGCACGCTGATCGCGGGCCACTGCGCAGCGACGTGCCTGCATCTCGGCGCGCGGCTGCACGGGCGGTACGTTTCGCCGATCGCCTACCTCGGCACGATTCGTCGTGCGGTTCTCCTTCCGGTGAGAGCGCGCAGTCCCGCGCGATCGGGCCTCGTCGAGGAGTGAGCGCCTATCGTTAGGCGGTGACCAGTCGACGTGAGGTAGCCCAACGGCTCGACATCCCTCTCGAAATGGCCGAGCGTCACGGGATACCGGCACGAATGTCGGAAGCCGAGTTCGCGGAGCTCGACAGCAATCCTCCGGTTTGGCTCGTGCAATCGCGGTCGAACCGCTCGAAGAACTCGCGCCCGGTATGGATCACCCTCACCTGCGACATCTGCGGGTATACCGAGACTGCCCGGCCAAAGAAGTGGTGGCCGGAGTTCAGCTACCTCAGCTGCTCGCACCACGACATCTGGGAACTGCCGGCCCCCGCGGCCGGGCTCTCCCGGGAAGAGATCGATGGAATCGGGGCCTCATTCGTCGGCATCGTCGACCGCTGAGTGCCCTGTCCTACGATTCCTGCGTCCTGCGATTACTGCGTCCCACGAGTCCTGCGTCCCACGGAATTCATCGTTCCGCAATTTCAGGCCCTGGGGTGTGCAGACCGATAGCTCTCCTTGAGCCGCTCGGCCGAGACATGCGTATAGATCTGAGTTGTGCCGAGACTCGCGTGGCCGAGCATCTCCTGCACCGCGCGAAGGTCGGCGCCCCCGTCGAGAAGGTGGGTCGCAGCAGTGTGGCGAAGCGCGTGCGGGCCCGATCCGCCGCCCCCGGGCAGTTCGCCGATCAGGGATGCGACGAGTGAGTAGACGGCACGAGTGCCGATACGGGCCCCGCGCGCACCAAGGAAGAATGCCGGGGTCGACTCGATGGCCAGCTCCTGTCGCGCCCGGCTGAGATAGTCGACGATCGCGTCCTTCGCTGGCAGGCCGAAGGGCACCACCCGCTCCTTCGCCCCCTTCCCGAGCACGCGCACCGTCAGCCGGTCGAGATCGATGCTCTCGAGGTCGAGGCCGGTGAGCTCACTCACCCGCAGCGCGGACGCGTAGAGGAGTTCGACGATCGCGAGGTCCCGGATGGCTGCCGGGTCGCCGTCGAGCGTTCGCGACGAGAGCCCGACGAGAGTCTGGTCCATCTGCGAGCGGGTGAGCACACGCGGAAGGTGCTGGTCTGCTTTCGGCGCCCTCAGTCGGGCCGCAGCATCCGACGGAACGGTTCCCGAGCGAGCGAGCCACGATGTCAGCGCCCTCACGGCTGCGGACCTGCGTGCGAGCGTGGTCTTCGCAAGGCCCGCCTGGGATCCGCTCCAGAGCCAGTCGCGCAACAGCTCGAGGTCGAGGTCCCCCGCCTCGACGATGCCTCTGCCGGTGGCGAATTCGGCCAACCGGGCGAGGTCAGAACGGTAGGAACGAATGGTGTGCACGCTGAATCCGCGTTCGACGGTGAGGTGAGCCACGAAGTCGTCGACGGCGCGTTCGAATTTCACTACGCCATCGTCACCCTTGTGCGGCGCGCTTCCGTGGTCGGCGCGCCGGGAGAACCAGTGGGCGCTGCTTCATTCTGCGGCGGTGAGGGCGGCGCGTTCCTCGTCGGTGAGCACCGCGGCCTTGTTCGAGAACACTTCCAGCCGACGCTCGGGTGTCATCTCGCCGATGCGATCCATGAAGACACCGCTGAATCCGGTGACCTCCGCAAACTGGGCGAGCGGCACGATGGAGTGCACGATCCGGTCGTCGTAGACGTGCACGAAGTTGAAGGCCTGGGCCCCATCGACGCCGGAGAGGCCATTCTGCGGCACCGTGAGATCCATCGTGTAGCAGGTGGCTGCGGCGACGGAGACGGGAATTCCGGCGAAGATACTATGCGTCGTGTAGTGGAGGTGCCCGCCGAGGATGCCGCGCACATCGGTGCCGCGGATGACGTCGGCCAGTCGGTTTTGCCCCTGCAACTCGATGAGCGCCATCAGGTCGATCGGGGTCGGGATCGGCGGATGATGCAGCGCGAGTAGCGTTCCATGCGGCGCAGGCGTTGCCAGAACATCGGCGAGCCAATCGAGTTGCGCATCGGTCATCGCCCCGTGGTGATAGCCCGGCACCGTCGAGTCGAAGGAGATGATGCGCAGGCCGTTGACGTCGTAGACGCGATCCTGCGGTCGCTCGGTCGCAGCGGCCTCCGTCGTCTCCTCATCGAGGAGTTCCGTCGCGAAGCGGAAGCGTTCGTCGTGGTTTCCCATCACCCAGACCACCTGCGACCCCATGCGTGCCGCTGCAGGCTCGACGATCGCTCGCAGCGCCCGATAGGCCTCCGGTTCGCCGAGGTCGGCGAGATCTCCGGTGAAGACGATCGCCTCGGGCCGGGTGCCGGACCTCTCGAGCAGCTCGATCGCCCTCAGCAGATTCTCGTGACTGGGGATCTTGCCGTAGAGCGGCCGGTTACCCCCGAGGAAATGGGTGTCGCTGACGTGCGCGATCACGTGGGCTGGCTCGGGATACTGTCCGAATTGGGTCACATAGCAAGCCTAGGGCCGGGCACCGTTGAGGCGGCAGTTGCCGAGCCGCGTTCCGTCAGCCGCCCCTCCTCACCCAGACTTTCTCGCGCTCGGCCACCGTGCTGTCGAGTTCGAGCACCCCGAGGATCGACTGCACCGAGGAGATCGACAGCCCCGAACGCTCGGCGACCTCCGAGGTGGTTCGCGCCGCACGCTGACTGAGCGCATCCAGCACCCGAGTCTGCTCGGACGATGCACGCGAAGATCCGCCGCGGTCATCGCGCGCGTGCTCGGGACTGTGAAGCCCGCCTCCCGGGAATGGAACGAGTTCGGCCATCTCTTCCGCGTTCGTCACGAGGACGGCGGTGAAATCGCGAATGAGCCTGTGACACCCGGCGGAGGCAGCGCTCGTCACCGGGCCGGGCATTGCCCCGAGCGGCCGTCCGAGAGTGGATGCGTGGCCGGCGGTGTTGAGCGATCCCGAGCGCCAACCGGCCTCGAGAACGACGGTGGCGAGACTCGATGCCGCGATGAGCCGATTGCGTTGCAGGAACCTCCATTTGGTCGGCGGGCTGCCGCAGGGCAACTCGGACAGCACGACACCGGATTCGACGATGCGGGTGAGAAGCGCATCGTGTCCGCTCGGGTAGAACCGGTCGACGCCCCCGGCGAGGAACGCGATCGTCTGTCCGGAGCTCGCGAGCGCGGCACGATGAGCCATCCCATCGATTCCGTAGGCGGCCCCGGAGACGATCGAGAACCCCCGATCGACAAGGCCGGCTGATGCCTCCATCGTCACATGCTCGCCGTATCCCGTGGCCGCCCGTGCGCCGACAAGCGCGATCGACCGCTCGAGGCTCATGAGCGCCGCGTCATTTCCGCGAACCCAGAGCGCGATCGGGGCGTGGTCCCCGAGATCGGCCAATCCGGTGGGCCAGCCGTCGTCCCCCGGCACCCGCAGCCGCACCGAGTATTGCGCGGCCTGCCGGAGTGCCGTGATCGCCACGCTCGACTTCATCCGCGGATACCACCGCGCCAGTGCGGACTCGAGGTCATCGGCAGCGGGCGGTGTCGCGCCCTCATCCGCAAGCCGTGCGACTATCCGCGCCACCGGATGCTGCTCGACGACGACAGACAGTGCCGTAGAAGCGCCAAGGGCCGCGACGAGCAACCCGGCGATGCGATCCCCGGGTTCGGCTATGCCCGTCCAGCTCGCCCGCGCGAACCGATCTTCGAGCTGCAAACGCGGAAGATCACCGACGAG
>JAYVNU010000079.1:0-6593 GCA_043758345.1 Lacisediminihabitans sp. | reverse complement strand
GGGTCGATCGGCTTTCCCGGGAAGACAGAGCTGCTGTAGACCAGAACCGGGAGCAGGCGCGGAGCTGGCACAGCGGATATCACGTGGTCAGCAGACATCTTCGCGGTCAGTCCGCCGACGACACCTGCGACAGCCGCCAGGACGCGTGTCGCAATTACGAGAATGCCGTACGCCTTCAAACGGAAAGCGGCGGTGCCGAGCGTCGGATTCAGCGCTCGATGTCCTTCGGGACCGGTGATCTGCAAACCGTAAACCCGAGGCCGGTCGGTAAGTGGTTTTACCTTCAGCCGAAACTCTGCCCGATTCGAGCGACAACGATCGCCCTCGCGAGGAAGTCCGGACCGGTGTCATACCCGGTCCGGGCTCCGCGACATGGCCTGAACAGGAATCACTCCCTGCGCACACACCAGCGCCCTGCCCCGGCCCTGTAAATATCGGTTGTACCCCTTTGCGATGAGCGCTTTCCGCTAGTGGATCAGCACCTTCAGAGCGTCGTGCTCGGCCGCGTGTCCGAAGACGTCGTAGGCCTCGAGGATGTGGTCGAACGAGAACTCGTGCGTCACGAACTTGTCGGCCGGCAGTTTGTGTTCGGCGACCAGCTTCAGCAGCATCCCGAGCGTGTTCGTATTCACGAGTCCCATGGAGATGTCGATATTCTGAACCCAGAGTTCGTTGAGGGCGAGATCGACCGATTTTCCGTGCACGCCGATGTTCGCGACGTTTCCGCCGGGCCGCACTATGACCGTCGCCATTGTGAACGTCTGGGGGATTCCTACCGCCTCGACCGAGACATCCACTCCGAGTCCATCGGTCAGGGCGAGCACCCTCTCCTTCCAGTCGGCGTCGCCCGAATTGACGGTGTCGGTTGCGCCGAAGTCTTTGGCGCGCGCCAGCCGAGCGTCGTCGAGGTCGATCGCGATGATCTTCGAGGGTCCGTACAGGCGCGCCGTCATCACGACGGAGAGCCCGACCGGGCCCGCGCCGATGACCGCGACGACGTCGCCGGGCTTGACCTGTCCGTACTGGACGCCGATCTCGAATCCGGTCGGAAGGATGTCCGAGAGCAGGATGCCCTCGGCATCCGTCACCCCCTCCGGCACCTTGTAGACGGAGTTCTCCGCGAACGGCACGCGCACGAATTCGGCCTGCGTGCCGTCGATCATGTATCCGAGGATCCAGCCGATTCCCGCGATACCTTCCTGGTCGAGGCAGTGGCTGTAAAGTCCGATCCGGCAGTTGGAGCATCGTCCGCAGGAACTGACGCAGGCGAGGATGACCCTGTCGCCGACGGCGAGCTGCGTTATTCCGGAGCCGATCTCGGTGATGACACCGATGCCCTCGTGACCGAGGATCCGGCCGGCCGCCACCTCCGGCACATCCCCCTTGAGGATGTGCAGGTCGGTGCCGCAGATCGTGGTCGCGACCATCTTGACGATGACGTCCGTCGGATGCTGGATTCTCGGATCCGGCACCTCCTGCCAGCTCTTCTGTCCGGGACCTTGGTAAACGAGTGCCTTCATGATGAACCTCCTGCTTGATATCCGGCGAGTGGCTGCGCTGCGACCGCCCGAGCGAGCGCGGCGACCCCGAATACGGAGTGCGGTCTCTCTAGTGACAAGTCGATACTGGGCGGCGGCGCGGCACCAGAGCCGAAGGTCCCGGGGCGGCGGGTCATGCTTCGCGCCGCCCCTACCGGGCTCGTTGTCGCGCCCGGCCCCGCGTGTGGTGCCGTCGCCAGCTCCCACATCGGATATCTCACGTCGGAGCAGGCGAGGTCGGGCGGCTTCTTCCCCTCCGGGGTGAACGGGTCGATCAACACCAGCGGCTATTTCGACAGCCACGGTGATTAGTCCGCGCGCCGGTCGGTGCGCGGCCATCCGCAGACGGGATGCAACCTGATGCTCGGAAATCTCGGCGGAGCGCATCTGCTCATCATCCGGCCATCGTCATTCTCATTTTCGGGGCCGCAAAGCTTCCGGCACTTGCGAAGCCGCTCGGCCAATCCACGAGGATCCTCACGTCGCAACTGAAGTGACCGGACACGGGTGATCAGGCACCCGGTCGCTCGGGCAGCACCAGGGGTGCCTCGTCGCCGCCAGAGACGCCCGCGACCCAACGCTGACGCAGAGATGCCCCCGCCACCCCGCGAGTGACGGAGGCATCCGAACCGCGGGTCAGCGCTGCGGCAGCACCTTCGTTCCTTCGATCTGCACCGCCTGGAGCGCCCTCGGGTTCAGGCCGAGGAGCTTCAGGATCGTCGGCGCGATCTGCGTCGTCTCGACGGTCGACGTGACGGTGGATGCGCCGGTCTCATGGTGCTCGCCGCGCAAAGAGGACACCACCAGAGGAACATCGCGGTCATCCGCGCTGGCCCCACCGTGCTCGGCGATCTTCGACTTTCCGCCGGTGTAGACGACCCCGGTCTTCGCGATTCCGAGGATGTCGGGGTAGCGCGAGTCGGACGTCGACGTGCCGAAATACGACGCGACCGCTTTGCCGGCATAAATCGCGGAAAGGCCGGATGACGTCGTGGTCTTCGCCGCACCGCTGATATCGTTTCCGGCCGCGGAGTGCGCTGCAAGGTATGACTTGGCGAAGTCGGCGGCCGCCTGCGAGTGATCCGACAACCACAGCTGCATGATGTCGTCGTCCGTCGAGAACGCCACCAGATCCGCGCCAGCGGGGTGGGTGGCCTTCCACGCCGCGTTCAGCCCATCGATGATGGCACCGTCTGGCACGCGCAGGAGTGCGGCGGGATCCATCGGGGACTGGCCGTGCTTTGCCGAGAGGATGAGTGTGGTCTTCTTCGCGAGACCGTCGGCCGCGATTGCAGCCTCCATCTTTCCGACCGAGGAGTTGATGAAGTCGAGCGCCTTGCTGAGTAGTGGGCCGGGCACGGTTCCACCGGCGAGGTAGCCACCGCTCAGTCCATCGGAGGTTGGCAACTTCTGGGCCGTGGAGACGGCCTGGAAGTTCATGCCGAAGATCGCCGGCACCGCCTGCGTCTCCAAGCCGGAGTGATCCTTGCCGCCGATCTCGTTCAGAACCGCCTGCACCTTGTAGCCGTCGTACTGTTGCGTCGCGGCGTTGTCCTTCGTCCAGTCGCCCGCACTGTAGGGCGGGGCGGCCTGGCTGTTGATCTCCGGGGTGAAGAGGTCGACAACGCCTTTACCGGAGGGTCCGTTCAGGATTTCGTAGGCCGGGTGCTTGTCGGACCAGGCGGTCATGAGACCGGCGCTCCGTGCGACCTCGAACACCGTGTTGACCTTGAGATACTGGTGCGGATAGATCGGCTTGCAGGTGGCCGGATCGACCGGAAGCGCCGCCGGGTTGAGGAGGGTCTGCGGCGTGCCCGTCATGGAGAGGATGCTGCCCGGCAGGCCGGCGAGGCCCTGACCGGCATCCAGTGCGTTCGGATTCTTGTCGGCGGCCTCGGTGAAGGCCACTTCGCCCCCGAGGGTCGCGGCCGCACAATTCGTGGTTCCCGCGGGATAGACGGCCCGGTTGAAGGTGTCGTCATAGTAGACACCCGTGGTGCCGGGATTTCCGCCGGTGAGTTGACCGACGAGGCCCGGGAACGAGTCTGAGGGCACCGGGGTCTCTGCGTGCGTATAACTCGTACCGTGAGCGACGAGCGCGGCGAGGGCCGAGGTCGGATGCGCCCGCACGTACCAGTCGAGGTCTTTCTGATGCAGACCGTCGATCGAGAGCAGCAGAACGTGTTTGCTGTTCTTCGCGTCCTGATCGCCGTTGCCGCCGCCGTCTGCCAGTGCCGGCGATGCTGCCGCTGCCGCGAGCAGCGCAGCGCTGAGAATCATCGCGCTCCCGCGCACGACCTTCTGTGGTGATTTCATGTTCGTAGACCTTCCGGTTCTCTTCCAGTGTTTTCGGTCCCACGCCGCCCAGTCGATTTCGGCCCGGTGAGGGCTCTGCGTAGTCCCGGTGATTACTTTAAATAGACGAAAAGTCCTACCCCCGAAGGGGGAGCAAAAGTTTGGAGGACGTGACGTGTCCGTCCGGTGAACGGGGTGACCATCCGCTGAGCGCGGAGAAGGCGTCGCTCGTCGGTACCATCGTCAGGGTGACAATCGAAACGAGGGCGGCGGCGACCGCCGCGGTCGGCATGCTCGCCATCCTTCTGCTGAGCGGATGCGCCGCGACATCCGCCACTGCCTCACACGCGACGGCGGGAATCGGGGCGGGCCCGACCGTGAGCCCGAGCGTGAAGGCCGGCGGCGGCGCGAAGCCTGGCGACGGCGCGGTGCCGACCTGCGAGGCGATCCGCAGGGCTTTCGTCACGGCAGATGTCGCGGTCGGCACCGTCGTCGACAAGACCGCCCATGTGCAGCAGGCTTCCGCACTCGGATCCGTGCCGTACTCGGTCGAGCGCCACTGCGAAATGCCCCTGCCCGGGCGGCCCGGGAAGTCGGAAGTGGAGATCGATACCGCGAACGCCCAGTTCATGGCGATGCGGGCGCAACCCGGGGTCGAGTGCGCCGACCTGCCGAGCACCGAAGGATACGGCGACAGCGCGTTCGTCTGCGCCTCCGTCGGAAGCTACTACGGCATCGTCGGCTCCCACATGCTTCACATCGGGCCGCGCTTCGGCGTAGCCGACGTCGAGCACGTGGCACAGAACGTGGTTCGCCTGCTGAAGTAACAGCGCGAGGCAGCGGCTCAGGTAGCGCTTCTCGTTCGGATATCCGCGGGCGACCGACGTTCAGCGCCAGCGCGCGGAACCGTGTAGTGCGACCGTCGCCCTGTTCCTACACAGTGGTGGTCGCCGAACTCCCCTGTGGTCACCTCCCCGGCTGGTATCGAACGAGGCACCGTCTTTCAACAGCACCATGTTTCAACTGTCGGGGTGATGAGTGGATGCTCGGCGGTCTGGTGATGGTTTCCGGGTTCGATATGCGACCGGTCCTCGTCTTGTCGGGCCGTCTTCGGAAGGTAACGGATCCGCGGCCTGCCGCTATGGTGAGCGGATGACTGCGCCCCAGGATGTCCCCGCCGAGCGTTCCGACGGCGGCGTCGTCGTCCGCAACGTCACGCGGTCGTTCGGAGAAGTCCACGCCGTACGGGATGCGAGCCTCGACGCAAGGCCGGGCACGGTGACAGCGCTGATCGGACCCAACGGGTCGGGCAAGACGACGCTGCTGCTGATGCTCGCGTCGCTGCTGCGACCGGATGCGGGCAGCATCCACGTCTGCGGCGTCGACCCCTCCGTGGACCCACTCGCGGTTCGCGCCTCCCTCGGCTGGATGCCCGACATCCTCGGATCCTGGAGCGTCCTGACCGTGCGGTCGGCGCTGGAGACCACGGGGCGCCTGTATCGAATGGATCGCCGTACCGCGGCGGCGAGGGCGTCGGAGTTGCTCGCCCTGGTCGGGCTCAGCGCTCTCGCCGAGCAGAGGACCGGTGTGCTGTCCCGCGGACAGAAACAGAAACTCAGCCTCGCGCGGGCGCTCGTGCACGATCCCTCCGTTCTGCTGCTCGATGAGCCGGCATCCGGACTCGATCCCGTGGCGCGGCTCGACCTGCAGCGACTTGTGCGGCAGCTTGCGAGCGACGGCAAGACGATTCTCGTGTCAAGCCATGTTCTCGCCGAACTCGATGAAATGGCGGACGACGCGGTCTATCTCGAGGCCGGCGTCACGGCGTCGGCCGACAGGATTGCGAAGTCGAAACTGTCCTCCCGCCAGTGGCGCATCCGATCGAGGGATCTCGACGGGCTTCGAGGCTCGCTTGCCACCCTCGGAATCGACCCGGCGTACATCGTCGAGGACCGGGGCGAACTACTCGTACGTCTCGACGGCGAGGGTGCGGCGGAAGACCTGCTCAGGTCGCTGGTGACCTCCGGGTCTCCGATCAGCGCGTTCTCGCCGGCGGTCGGCGAACTCGAACACACCTTCCTCGATCTCAACCGCGGTGAAGAAGCCACGGCCCCGAACGCCGACGGAGCCCGGTCATGAAGAATTTCCTCCTCGGCTCCGGAGTCGTCTTCTCGCTCGAGATGCGCCAGCGCGTGCGCGGGATGGCGCTGTACGTGCTGCTCGGCGTGTTCTTCCTTCTCATCCTCGTCGTCACCGCCATCCTCGCGAGCGTCCTCTTCTCCTCCGGGGCCTGAACCAACCGACAATCGGGCGCAAGCGCCTTCTCGACGATCATCTACTTCGTGCTGCTGCTCGGAACGCTCGTCGCTCCGGCGCTCAGTGGCAACGCCATCAACGGGGATCGGGAAGCCGGAACCCTCGCCACGACCCAGGTGACGCTGGTCAGCAGCTGGCAGATCGTGTTCGGCAAGTTCCTCGCGGCCTGGGTGACCGCCCTCGCTTTTCTCGCGGTCTCGGTGCCGTTCCTCATCTTCTCGATGGTGGTCGGCGTGCCACCCGTCACGGTGATCGTCTCGATTCTCGTCCTCGCGCTCGAACTCGGCATCGTTGCGGCCATCGGCGTCGGACTCTCCGGCGTGATCCCCCGCCCGCTGTTCTCCATTGTGGTGACCTATCTCGTCATCGCCATGCTCAGCATCGGCACCCTGATCGGCTTCTTCCTCGGCGGGCTGCTCTTCGAGAGCCCGACGACCACGCGGG
>JAYVNU010000078.1:0-2065 GCA_043758345.1 Lacisediminihabitans sp. | reverse complement strand
TCGCACCCTCGTCGACTCCGCGATGACGGCCTCGTTTTTGCGCTCGGTCGGGATGATCGACGACGCTCTCCGGCCACCAACATCGGGCGACTTCCGATTCGGCGTTACGCCGCCGACGCACGCGGAAGTCGTGGATGCTATGGCCGCCCGGGCCGGATGTCGCGGCGCTGTGAGAGGCGCTGCGGCCGTGACTTTCGCGAGCGGTCTCTCCGGGTCTCTCGGAGAATCGCTCAGCCGCGGGCAGTTCCACCACCTCGGTTGCGAAGCTCCGGAGCTTCAGGTCGCTTTCTACGACGACCAGGGTTTCATCGGCTTCGTCGACTTCTGGTGGCCGAGGCTTCGACTTATCGGAGAGTTCGACGGGCGAGTCAAATACCGCGGGGAGTCGTACCTGCGAGGTCGGCTGCCCGAAGAGGTCGGCTGCCCGAAGAGGTCGTCTGCCCGAAGAGGTCGTCTGGGCCGAGAAGCTTCGCGAGGATCGGCTTCGGCGCGTCTCCGACGGACTTGTTCGCTGGGATTGGGCTACCGCGCGGGATCGTGCGGCGCTTGCCCGACGTGTTGCACCGTTCGGACTACTGTCCGGCCGCCTCAGCTCCGGTGGTCACTGATGCCGGTCTGTCGGACATCCGCTGCCCCTCGATAGGACGCGACAGTCCGATGGTGCAGCGCACACTCGCGCAGCCGGTGGGGGGCGGCCGACTTAGACCCGCGTACCCGAGATGTCGGGAGCCTCGAGGCGCACCCGGTCGGCGGACTCGTCGTCCGGCTCGAGCTGGCTCGCCCGCTCCGCCGCAACCCGCTCGAGGTAGGTCTTCGTCTCGAGTTCGATGCGGTCTGCGTCCCAGCCGAGCTCCGCCCCCATCAACGACGCGGCAACAGGGGCGGCGGAGACCCCGCGGTCCCAGGCCTCGATCGAGATGCGGGTCCGGCGAGCGAGCACGTCGTCGAGGTGCAGCGCGCCCTCGAAGCGCGCCGCGTAGACCACCTCGGCCGCGAGGTAGTCGTCCGCACCAGGAAGCGGCTCGGCGAGCGAGGGCGTCTCCCGGATGAGGTCGAGCAGTTCATCGGTAAGCACGCCATAGCGGTTGAGCAGGTGCTCGACGCGCACCGTGTGCAACCCGAACGCATGCGCGATCTTCGACCTCTTGTTCCACGCGGCCTGGAATCCCTCCGCCCCGAGCAGGCTGATGTTCTCCGTGACGCTACCGGAGATGCGACCGTCGAGGGCCGCGACGGCTTCGTCCACGGCATCCTTCGCCATGATCCGGTACGTCGTCCACTTGCCTCCCGCGATCACGACCAGTCCAGGAACACTATGGGCAACAAGATGCTCACGGGAGAGCTTCGACGTCTGGTCCGATTCGCCGGCGAGCAATGGACGCAGTCCGGCGTAGACGCCCTCCACGTCGTCGTGCGTCAGCGGAACGGCCAGCACCTTGTTCACGTGTTCCAGGATGTAATCGATGTCGGCCGCCGTTGCCGCCGGGTGCGCCTTGTCGAGGTGCCAGTCGGTGTCGGTGGTTCCGACCAACCAGTGGCGTCCCCAGGGGATCACGAAGAGCACGCTCTTCTCGGTGCGGAGGATGAGCCCGACCTTCGACTGGAACCTGTCACGCGGAACGACGAGGTGAACTCCCTTCGAGGCGCGCACCTTGAACTGGCCGCGCTCACCCACCATCGACTGGGTATCATCCGTCCAGACGCCTGTCGCATTCACGACCTGCTTCGCGCGGATCTCGAAGTGCTCCCCCGTCTCGAGATCGTGGGCGTTGACGCCGACCACGCGCTCGCCGACCTTGAGGAACGACTCGACCGTGACCCGACTCGCGAGGTGGGCACCATAGAAGGATGCCGTGCGCGCGAGGTTCGCGACGTATCGCGCGTCATCCACCTGGGCGTCGTAATAGGTGATTCCGCCGATCATGGCGTCATTCGCGAGCGACGGGGCCGCGCGCATGACCTGCGACTTCGTCAGGTGGCGGTGATGAGGAACGCCGGGCGGGCGCCCTCCCGTGTAGCTGAGCACGTCGTAAAGCAGCATGCCGGCGCCGATGTAGACGCGCTC
>JAYVNU010000077.1:0-2068 GCA_043758345.1 Lacisediminihabitans sp. | reverse complement strand
TGTCCCGCACGATGTTGGTGACCGCGCTCTTCCACTCCGTCTTCGGTCGGGCGGCTCGGGCGAGGGCCGTCGCTCCGGGACCCGAATCGCGGGACGGCGCCAGCCCATCGTGACGCGAGTTGAGCGCGCGCGGCTGCGTGCCGCCGCGCGAGGTCGCCATGCCAGGCGACTGGCGCCAGTCGATGAGCTCTGGCGGGATCTCCTGCAGGTAGCGCGACGGCATCGCGACATTCACGTCGCCGAACTGCGCCCGAGTCATCGCGAGCGAGAGGTACAGCCTGCGGCGAGCGCGGGTGATGCCGACATAGAAGAGGCGACGCTCCTCCGCTGGCCCCCCTGGTTCGCTCGCGGACATCCGGTGTGGAAGCAGGTCTTCTTCGACCCCGGTGAGGAAGACCGCCTCGTATTCGAGGCCCTTCGCCGTGTGCAGGGTCATCAGCGAGACGGTTCCGCTCGAGTCGTCGAGTTCGTCTGCGGCGGCGACGAGCGAGGTCTCCGTCAAAAAGTCGATGAGCGTGCCGTCGGGGTTGTTCTTCTGGAACTCCTTCGTGACGGCCACGAGCTCTTCGACGTTCTCGGCGCGCGCCTCGTCCTGCGGGTCTCTCGAGGCCCGCAGCGACTCGACGAAGCGGGTCTTTTCGAGCAGCGCGATCAGGATGTCGGGCACCTTCGCCGTGTCGGCCGTCAGCGAGACCTCGTCGAGAATCGCGACAAGTCCGAGGATGGCGCCGGTGATCTTCGGGCCGTAGCCCTGGTCATCCGCGTGCCGCATCGACTCCCGCAGGGTGACCTGGTGCGCGTCTGCCCAACTCTGCAGCCCGGCCTCTGTCACGCCGCCGATGCCGCGCTTCGGAGTGTTCAGGATGCGTCGGAGCGCCATCGGATCCGCCGGATTCGCAATGGCGATCAGATAGCCGAACGCATCTTTGATCTCGGCCCGCTCATAGAACTTGGTGCCACCGAGAACCCTGTAGGGAAGGGCAGAGCGGATGAAGATCTCCTCGAGCGCTCGCGTCTGTGCGTTGGTTCGATAGAAGACTGCGATGTCGCGGTACTGCATCCCACCCGAGTGCAGCTCCATCACTTCGTCGGCCACGAATTGCGCCTCGTCATGCTGGCTGTACCCGGTGAATCCGACGATCTTCTCGCCGTCGCCTACGGTGGTGAACAACTTCTTGTCGATGCGGTCAAAGTTGTTCGCGATGACCGCGTTCGCCGCATTCAGGATGTTCTGGGTCGACCGGTAGTTCTGCTCGAGCAGCACCACCCGCGCTCCGATGTAGTCCCGTTCGAACTCGACGATGTTGCGGATGTCCGCCCCGCGGAACGCATAGATCGACTGGTCGGAGTCGCCGACGACGGTCAACGACGCCGGTTCGAGCTTCGCGGTGGAATCCGCGCCGCCCCCGGTCGTCGAGCCCGTCGAGACCCACTCCTCCGCTACGGGCCGGGTCAGTTCCCGGATCAGCGCGTACTGCGCGTGGTTGGTGTCCTGGTACTCGTCGACGAGGATGTGCCTGAACCGGCGCTGATAGAGGGCCGCAACCGCGGGAAACGCCCGAAACAGATAGACGGTCTGGCCGATCAGGTCGTCGAAGTCGAACGCGTTGGCAGCCTGGAGGCTCCGTGTGTATTCGCGGAAGATGTCGAGGAAGATGCGCTCCTGAGGATCGTTGAAGTTCGCGCCTCGCGCGTACGACTCGACGTCGCTCAACTCGTTCTTCAGTTTCGAGATCTTGCCGGCCGATCCACTGACGGTGAAGCCGAACGTGTCGGCGTCGAAGTCTCGGATGATGCGCTTGATCAGTGCGCGGGAGTCCGCGGAGTCGTAGATGGTGAAATTCTTGCCGAAGCCGAAATGCTCGGCCTCTCGCCTCAGGATGCGCACGCAGGCCGAGTGGAAGGTCGAAATCCACATCCCGTCAGCCGCCTGGCCGAGCAGCGACTGCACGCGTTCACGCATCTCGGCTGCGGCTTTGTTCGTGAAGGTGATCGCGAGGATCTGCGACGGCCACGCCTCACGCGAGTCGATCAGGCTGGCAATGCGGCGGGTGAGCACGCTCGTCTT
>JAYVNU010000076.1:0-2069 GCA_043758345.1 Lacisediminihabitans sp. | reverse complement strand
TCCCCGGTGAGCGGCCGTTTGCTTCCCCCGATCCGCGAGACGACGGCCTCGGCACTGACGGTGATCAGAGCGACGTTGTGCGAGGCGAGCTGGGCCTGCGTCTCGGCGCTCAGGATCGCGCCGCCGCCGAGGGAGACCACGGCTTCCTTCTCGAGGGCCTCGGCCACGATCTCTCGTTCGATGCGGCGGAACTCGGGCTCACCGAGCGACGTGAAGATCTCCGGGATGGGGCCGTGCTGGGCGACGATGACTCGGTCGGTGTCGATGAACGGTGCGCCGAGGATGCGGGCGACACGCGTGCCAAGACGCGTCTTCCCGGCTCCGGGCGGCCCGATGAAGACGACGAGCGGGCGGCTCGTCGCCGATCCGACCGTCACAGTGCGAGGGTCGGATCGGAAGAGGACTCCGTGCGCAGGTTGGCGGGGATCGCGGCGAGATAGGCGTCGAGATTGCGTTTCGTCTCGGCGAGCGAGTCTCCCCCGAACTTCTCGAGGATCGAATCGGCGAGCACGAGGGCGACCATCGCCTCGGCGATGACTCCGGCCGCCGGGACCGCACAGACGTCGGAGCGTTGGTGGTGGGCTTCCGCGGCACCGTTCGTGGCGACATCGACCGTGCGAAGGGCGTGCGGAACGGTCGAGATCGGCTTCATTGCCGCCCGCACGCGCAACACGGTGCCGGTACTCATACCGCCCTCCGTACCGCCTGCCCGATCGGATGACCTCGCGATTCCGTTTGCGGTCTGGAACAACTCGTCGTGAGCCTCCGACCCCCGGCGTTCCGCCGTGCGGAATCCGTCACCGATCTCCACACCCTTGATCGCCTGGATGCCCATGATGGCAGCGGCGAGGCGGGAATCGAGTCGTCGATCCCAGTGGGTGTAAGACCCGAGGCCCGGTGGCAGGTCGTAGGCGAGCACCTCGACGACTCCGCCGAGGGTGTCTCCGTCACTCTGGGCGACATCCACCTCCGCGACCATCGCCACCGATGTCGCGGCGTCGAAACAGCGCAGCGGGTCGCGGTCGAGAGCGGCGACGTCGGAGGGATGCGGAAGCGGCGATCCTTCGGGCACTCGAACGGACCCGATGGAGAGCGTGTGGGCGACGAGGTGAATCCCGAGCCCGCCGAGGAATGACCGGGCGACCGCACCGAGGGCGACACGGGCGGCCGTCTCGCGGGCACTCGCGCGCTCGAGCACGTTGCGCGACTCGTCGAATCCGTACTTCTGCATCCCGACGAGATCGGCATGGCCCGGACGCGGCCTGGTGAGTGCCGCGCCGCGGCCCTTGGGCAGCGTCTCCGGGTCGACTTCTTCGGCGCTCATCACCTCGACCCAACGCGGCCATTCGGTATTGCCGATGCGGAGGGCGACCGGGCTGCCCATGGTGAGCCCGAAACGCACTCCCCCGCTGATCGAGAGTTCATCTTGTTCGAACTTCTGCCGTGCTCCGCGACCGTGCCCGAGCGTTCGGCGGTGCAGATCGGACTGAATGAGGGCGGCGGATACGGAGACTCCTGCCGGCATCCCCTCGAGAATCGCGATGAGTTCCGGGCCGTGCGATTCCCCGGCCGTCAGCCAGCGCAGCATGGGGCGATCTCGAGGGCGACAGGTTCGTGCATAGTTAGAATCCTCCCACAGCGAGGGGAACAGGCCCGTCGTCGATCACGCCGCCCCGGCACCTCAGAGGCGTGCAAGTCCGACCGCATGTCGCATTGCAGCGAAGACGGCGACGTCATCCGGGAGTGCAACCTTCGCCGATCCGCCCACGAAGATCCTCACCTGCGCGAGGGCCTGGTGGGCGAGCATTTCGAGCCCAGGGATGACGATGCCACCGCCGGCGGCCCAGAGCGCCGCCAGCGGGGTCGGCCACGGTTCGTAGGCGACGTCGAGAAGCACGCGGCCGGCGGGGTCGCCGACCGATACCGCCGCATCGGTGCCGTTCGGAAGAGTGCTGACGACGACGCTCGCAGTTGTGCCGGGATCCGCACCGCCGAGAGTCTCCACGGTCAGGTCGATGTCGAGCTGTTCGGCGAGGGCGGTCAGTTGACCGAGCTTCTCCGGCGCTCGT
>JAYVNU010000075.1:0-6637 GCA_043758345.1 Lacisediminihabitans sp. | reverse complement strand
GGGGAGCGGAGTAGGTCTTACCCTTCTCCTTGCACTCGTCAATCGAGTATTTCTTCTCCTCGAGGAAGGGATTCGTGAACGACAGCTGCATCGTCTCGCCGAGGTCTTCGATCGGGGAAATCTCCTCGAAGATCTCCTCGAGGCCGGTGAGCGCCGGGAGGTCTTGACGGCCAGAGGCTTTTGCCTCAGCAGCGCGTTCCTTCCAGAGATCGTTTCCGACGAGCCAGTCGAAGCTCTCCGTCTGAAGAGCGAGAAGATCGGGAACTGTCAAAGTGTCGGTGATCTTCGCGAACGAGACGCGCTCGGCTGAGCGGCCGTTCTTGGGAGATCCCTTTTTCGATGAGTTCGTGGTGGATGCGTTGCGAGCAGCAGCCAAGGAAATAACCTCCGGTGGGCCTGCGAGAGCCTGATTTGCCTAATGAGCAGTCGATCGATGGGTTTCGCTCCAGGTGGGGCATTCGACACCCGCCGACCGCAATATGAAGGCAGAAATATTCTGGAAGCGCAAGGGATCAATATAGTACGGATTTGGCCACATGTGCAAGTCGAATCTTGACCATTGTGGAAGATTCGGCTATAAGCGCGGGATTTCGTGCCCGAGGCGGGCCTCTCCCGTCAGCGCACCTCGACGATGACAGCGCGGAGGGTGCTGATGATCGCGATGACCTCTGAGATCAGTCGGTCATCCACCGCGCCACTTCTGAATGATTCGGCGAGAAGCACGAGCATTCTGTTCCAGGCCTCGACGCTGATGCGCAGACCCTGGTGTGCGACGCGGAGACTGCGGCCCGAATACTCCTCCGGACCGCCGAGGGCGACCGTGAGATAGGCGCGGAGGTGGAAGCGGATGCCCGCCCCGTTCACATCGACGAACCATTTGCCGAGCAGGTCATCGGTCGAAATGCGGTCGTAGAAGTCGTCGGCGATGGCCGAAACTCCCGGCTCTCCGCCCAGTTGGTCGTACAGACTCACGCGTTCCCCCGAACGGATTTTCCCCGCCATCAGTGTGTACCGTTGGATCATTGGGTGTGAATCCCCAGAGCTGGGGGCCCCCGCATGTGGGGTTAGGACGCGCGGTCGCTCAGGTGGGGAGGAGGAGACATCCGCTCACCGGATCGGGCGACCGATAAGTCGATTCCGGCGACCGGGCTCTGCCGGATCCGTCGACTATGGCAGGCTCGTGACGTGAGCGAAAACCCGACGGCCGTGCTGCGCGAGAGCGGCTACCGTGCCGTCATCGAGCCGGATCGCTGGGTGACCGGCGCCTACACGCTCATCGTCGACGGAACGCCGCAGTCGCACGTGAATCTCGAAGATCCGAGCCAGCTGTTCTTCGAGTACGTGCAGCGCATCGGACACGTCATCGACCAGCTGGCCACTCCCGGGCAGCCGATCACCGCGGTGCACCTCGGCGCCGGGGCGTTCACGCTGCCCCGCTACGTCGAGGCGACCCGCCCGGGGTCGCGGCAGCAGGTCATCGAGCTCGAAACCGACCTCGTCGAGCTCGTGAGGGCGCACCTTCCGCTGCCGAGGCAGGCATCCATCCGGGTACGCCACGGCGATGCCCGCGCGGTGATGGAGAAGCTCCCCGCCGGGCTCCGCGGTGAGGTCGATCTGCTCGTCGTCGACGTCTTCAGCGGGGCGCGGACCCCCGCGCACGTCACGAGCGTCGAGTTCTATCGGGAGGCCGTCTCGCTGCTCAAACCCGACGGGATCGTCGCGATCAACGCCGCCGACGGACCGGGCCTCGCCTTCGCCCGCGGCCAGGCCGCGACGCTGCTGTCGGTCACCGGGGATGTCGCGGCGCTCGCCGAGACGCAGATTCTGAAAGGGAGACGATTCGGAAACGTGGTGCTCGTCGGCTCACCATCCGCTCTCCCGCTCGAGTGGATGCCGCGCCTGCTCGCCGGGGGACCGCACCCGTCGAAGGTGGTCGCCGGCGTCGAACTTCGCAACTGGATCGCCGGGGCATCCGTCGTCACCGACGCGACCGCGGTGCGATCACCGCCGCCCTCGCGGGGCATCTTCCAGGTCGGCAACCGGGACTGATCCGCAGCCGTGGGTCGGTCGGCTCGCGACGGCGACGCGAGGCGGCGGCGCGCTGCATACCGTGGCGACGCGCCCGTGCATCGCATACCCGCGCCGCCGCGCCCGCGCAGCACATTCCCGCGCCGCCGCGCCCGCGCAGCACATTCCCGCGCCGCCGCCCCCATGCATCGCATTCCCGCGCCGCGGCGCCCGTGTCCCCCGCACGACCACCGCGCTCTCCGAAAACGCAGGAGATATGCGGAAACTCGAGCAATTCGGGGCTGTTTTGCTCGGAAAGTCGAGAATCTCCTGCGTTTTGAGTAGGGCCGGGCGGGATAAGGATGCGGCGGCGGGAGGCAGCGGCGCGGCGGCCCAAGACGCGAGCGTCGGAGTGCAGCAGTGTCGCGGCGCGGGAATTCGCGACAGGCTGGCAGGAATTGTGGGCGCGCGTTATCGCGACGAGTTAACCTCGAAGGGATGATCATCGGATTCGACCCTGAAACCCTGCGAGAGCTCGTCGACCGCCCGGCGTCCGAGGCGCGACTCGCGGAGTTGGGCGATGGCCGAAGCACCGCGGTTCTCGCCGAGAAGGCGGGACTGCTGCGGATGCTGGGCCGCCTCGACGAAGCGCTGACCATCGCCGAACAGGCCTTCCGCCTCGCTCACTTCGGAGGGGACCGCGAGGAGCTCACACGAGCTCGGCTCCGACGGGCGCAGGTGTTCCAATACAAGGGCGAGTTCGATCGTGCGCTGACCGAGATGGTCGCCTGCGAGGCATCCGCCGCCCGTGAGGGCTGGACCTCGCTCGAAGCATTCGCCGCCCAGCATTCCGGCAAAGTGCTGTTCGAACTGGGGCGTTTCGAGGACGCTCGCGTCGCCTTCGAGCACGCGCTCGCACTGCGCGTGCGGCTCGACGCGCCGGCGGTTGAAGTCGAATCCTCCCGGTACGCGCTGTCTGCCGCTCTTCGTGAAGCGTCCGCGGCGACGAGGCACCGATCCGGGGCGCCGGAGACGACCGGCACGCCACTGCTGGCTGCGCCGCACGAACCATCGACCGCACCATTCGAACCGCCATCGAAGTGGGCGCCACCCTCGGTCGCCCGCGATCCGTTCACCCCGGATCCCCCGAGCTAACGCCAGATCCTTCTGGATTCACCCCGGATGCCCCGCGCTGACACCAGTCCCTCACAGCACTGCGCCGGCCATCGCGTTGTGCACCTGACCCGCGCCGACGGTAGTCGGGCATACCCTCGACGAGTGGCAGATCTGACTCGCGTACGACACTGGGCCGATGCCCTCATCGCCCTGCACCTCGACCCGAGCTGGACGTTCGGGTTCGACTCGGCGAAGACCCGGGCGGGGCTCTGCAACTACACGTCGAGGCGCATCACCGTCTCGAGACATCTGGCCTCACGCTATGACGACGACGAGATCCATCAGGTGCTTCTGCACGAGGTCGCCCATGCCATCGCCGGCACGCGCGCTGGCCACGGCCCGCGCTGGAAGGCTGTCGCTGCACAACTCGGCTATGAGGGAAAGCGACTGCACGATGGCGCGATCGCCGACGAGCTGGCGCCGTGGATCGGCGCCTGTCCGGCCGGACACGTGCACTACCGCTATCGGACGCCGACGCGCGCGCTCGCCTGCGGCAAGTGCTCGCGGCGGTTCGATGCCGCGAATACGATCGCGTGGAATCGGCGGCAGGTCTCGCGTTCGGCGTAGGTCGCGGCAGTTGCTCCGTGAACTTCGGTCCCTTCCGCTGGTCGCTCGACATCAGAATTTCGGGCGTGCAGCGCTTCACCATCAGAAATCCGGGTGTTTCGGACTTCGGATGATGTCGAGGGCTTCAGCACCAGCAGAACTCATCGTCACCGGGCTCGGCCGACGAACGGGAGCGTGCTCCCGTCGTTCGCGCGGTAACTGTCTAGAGTGGTTACATGGCGGTCGATCAGCCGACGCAAACAGGGCAGTGGTTCCGTTCGAGCGCGGGAACCCGCTGGTGGTTCGACTCGGGAGCGAACTGCCTCGACTTCGCCTATACCGGCGCGCTGGGCGAGAATCCAGCCTGGGAGCAGTTGCATTCGCCGGATGACCTCGCCCGCTGGCTTCAGACCCGCTTCAAGCAGGTGGATGCCACTGGCACCGAGCGCGAACTCGTCGACGCGATCGCGCTGCGAGCGGCGATCGCACGGGTGGCGATCGTCGGCGCGGCTCGAACGGCGGCAGCAGCCGACGACATCGACACGATCAACCTGTATGCGGCGACGCCGAACATTCCGCCGTCGCTTTCCGGCGGCAATCGTCATGCGGGACGCAGCTCGGTGCGCATCGGCCAGGCTCTCTCAACGCTCGCGCGCGAGGCGGTCTCGCTGTTCGGTGAAGACGCCGCCGACCGCATCCGGCAGTGTGCAGCGGATGACTGCGGGCTCATCTTCTTCGACGAATCACGCTCGAACAACCGTCGCTGGTGCTCGATGCAGCGCTGCGGGAATCGCTCGAAGGTTCGGGCGCACCGGGCGCGGGCCTCGATAGGCTCGACCACCCGGCGCGACTAGGGCTCCGGCGGTAGGTCGACCACCGGAGGCGGCGCTGGGCTTAGCGCAGCTGCTGCTTCGCGGCACCGATGGCCAGCTGGGTGATGACAGTCTTCCAGTGTCCGAGCATCATGCGCCGCTCATCGCGGTCGGCGAGCTGCTCGTGATGTAAGACGATGGTCGTGCCGTGCTCGCCGTCGCGAACGGAGAGCTCCAGCGTGGTGTCGCGGGGCCAGTCATCCGGTCTCCAGGTCAGCTTCAGATGCGAGGGAGAGCGGTACGCGAGCACCGAGCCTGAGACGCCGTCGCTCGTCGCGTAGGCAGCGCCCGTCTCGAGAACGAGGTCGCCCTGGCCGAGCCACAGCGAGACACCGTCGCCGACGAGGTAGGCCCAGACGAGGTTGCGCGGGGCGTTCACGGTCTCGCGCACACGGACATCCCAGCCGTCGTCTTTCTTCGGCTTGCCGCTGGCTGCTGACGATTCACTCACGAGACAACTCTCTCGTACTGTTCAGTGGGTCAACGACGAGCCCTACTCGGTGACCTGCACCTCTTTCCAGAAAGCCACATAGTCAGAGAAGTCCTTGCCGGTGCGGGCGAAGGCGGTTTCGTAGGGGTGCGGGTAGCTCCAGGCGCGGTCCTGCAGCAGCGCGTCGCCGTTCTTCACCGAGAAGTACTGGCATTCGCCCTTCCACGGGCAGGTGTACGGCGTCGCGCTGTCGACGAGGAACTCCTTCTTGACGCTCGCCGGCGGGAAGTACCAGTTGCCCTCGATCTTGATCAGGTCGTCGGTCGGGGCTTCGGCGATGACGGTGCCGTCGAGTACTGCCTTCATTGTGTCCTCCAGAGGTTTGTGATTCTGCCGATGTCAACGCTACGCGCGGGAGGCGAATTCCCTAAAGAACCTCGATTTCGCCGGTTGCGTCCAGTTGGATGGCGAGGTCGACCTCCGCCCTCCGCCCGTTCTCCGCAAGCTCCCGTCCGCTCGCCGAGGCACCGATCAGGTGACCGGTCGCATTCTTCAGACCCATGAAGGCAGCGGATGCCGCCGCCGCCTCCGGTGAGCAATAGTCGATTCCCACGTCGGCGAGCGCATCGATCACCGCGCCGGCCGCGAGCAGGTCCTCAACGGCGAAGCGGATGCTGCCATCCTCCCTGATGTCGCCGGCCGCGACCACCGCAATCGTGAAGCGGTCGCCCTTGTCGCCCTGCTTGGCGAGTGCCCAGTCGGCGATGGCGCGGCGGTTGCGGAGGGAACCGGCAATGGTGGTGCCCGCGACGCGCTTGTTTTGGGTGGCGGGCCCCGGCGGGGTGGCTGACTGTTGCGGGGTGGCCGGCGTGCCGAGCACATCGACCCAGACCACGACATCCGCCCCTTCGCCGATCGCGTCCGCGCCGGGCCGACCCCAGTCGAAGCGCACCTGGTATTGGGTTTGGCCGTGAGTCACCCGTTGAGGGTAGCGGTCCCCTCCGCGATTGTTCCACTTTGGGACGGGTGGTCGGGGGCGCCGACGAACAATCGTCCCGAGAGCGAACAATTGCGGGGGCGGGTTAGGTCACCGGGAGCACACTGGGAGGATGAGAGTGCTTCTGAAGTTCGAGCTGCCGTGCACGCCGAATGCCGCGTGGCGCGCCATCCGAAGTCCGTCCGTGTTCCGCGCGGTGTCGGCCCCTTTCACGACGTTCACCTCCGTCGACCCGGCGGGCTTCCCGGAGCTCTGGCCGGCCGGCGAACATCGGGTGGACGCGAAAGCCTTCGGCGCACTTCCGATCGGAGAGCAGGCGATCGCGATCTCGTTCCCGGAGCGCGACGACGACGTGCGCACCGTCATCGACAGCGGCCGGGGTCTCAGCGGACTTCTCACCGCCGTCACGACCTGGCATCACACGATGGCGATCTCCCCCATCGGTGTCGGACGCACCCTCTACCGGGACGAACTGCGCTTCACGGCCGGGGCACTCACCCTGCCGCTCTGGCTGATGTACTGGGGTTTTTGGCAGTGGCGCGGCCTGCGCATCCGGCAGCTGGCACGGCGCTGGCGAGACGCGGCCTGAGCGCATAACTCCCGACTACC
>JAYVNU010000074.1:0-2071 GCA_043758345.1 Lacisediminihabitans sp. | reverse complement strand
GATGTCGCCGGCCGCCGCCAATACACGTACCACCCCACCTGGCCCGAGCAGCAGCCACGGACTCGCTGCACTCCTCTGCTCCCATGCGAAGGTCAGCGGCTCGACGGTTTCACTGAACTTCCCGGCGAGCAGCGGGCGGGAGTGGGAGTCCGATATCACCGATGCCGATCTCGCCGCCGTCATCCGGTCGCTGAAGCGTCACGGGTCGAAGTCGCGGCTGCTCGCCTGGCGTGACGGAAGCAGGTGGCATCCGATCTCATCGACCGACATCAACGCCAATGTTCGCCAGCAGACCGGCGGAGAGTTCACGGCGAAGGGGTTTCGCACCCTCCACGGCACCTTCCACGGCACCATCGCGGCGGCCGTGAGCCTCGCGAAACGCGGGCCGGAGATGGCGCAGCCGAAGCGCACGAAGGCCCTCGCCCAGGCGATGCGGGATGCCGCGGAGGTGCTCGGCAACACGCCGGCGATCGCGAAGAGCAGCTATGTCGACCCGAGGGTGGTCGACAACTAGTGCCACGGCACGACCATCGATCCCACGAGGATCGCCTCGGCGGAGACCGAACTGCGGGTGATGCTGTTCGAGTGACCGGGTCCGCTAGCGTTGTCGGAATGGCGCGCCAACCCCTCCTCCCCGTTGACCACCACTTCATCGCCGGGCTGCTCGTGCTCACCGCGTCGACGGGATGCATCGATGCCGTCAGCTACCTGGCTCTCGACAAGGTCTTCACCGGCAACATGACCGGCAACGTGCTTTTCATCGGCTTCAGCCTCGTCGGCGCCGGCGCGACCCCGCTGGTCAACAACCTCATCGCCCTCCTCGGGTTCGTGATCGGCTCGATGGTCGGTGGGCGTATCGTCGGCCGCAGCGCGGTAAAGGGGCTCCCGACATCGAGTCGTGCAATCCTGATCGGCGGCGCGCTGCTCATGGTGGCACTCGCCGTCTACTGGGTCATCGTGCACACCCTCGCCTACCCGGCCCTGCTCACGGTCACGGCCCTCCTCGCCGTGATCATGGGCGCACAGGTGTCGGCCGTCAAACCGATCGGGAATTCGGATGTCACGACCATCGTCGTCACGAACACCCTCGCCAATCTGGCTCGCGACAGCCGACTGGCCGGGGGCACCGGAAAGAATTGGTTTCCGCGCTTTGCGGCCGTCATCGCTATGGGGGTCGGCGCCGCGATCGGGGCGGCTTTCGTCGCGCACGTCGGCGGGCCGGCCGGCCTCGTCGCCGGTGCGGTGATCTTCAGTACCGGCATGGCGCTGCTCGTGTCGGCGCATCGGAGACTCCACGGTCAGGCTGCCTGATCCGACACGCCGAAGAGTGACACGCCCGGGTTGCAGGTACACGATTCCTGTGGCAGACTCTCCTAGTTCAAGAAATCCGGTCACGTGCTGGATTCACTTCCAGGCAGTGCATAGGTTCGAGGCCCACCGCTTCGCCTAGGCCGCGGGAAGCAGAGCAGACCTACACGATTCCACGCGTCGAAGCCCATTGATAAATCCGGAGAAGTACGTTTCCGGAGGGCGCGACACGCCCGGGCGCGGGGGTCGGAGAAGCGCCAGAAGCACTTGACACCAAAACAGTGGTGCGGGTGATCATCCGGAAACGGCTGAGAATCACGCATAACAAGCATCCAATAGCAGCGCGCGAGCGCTGCCACGATGCTCTGAGAGAGAAATGAGTCACACATGGCGGGACAAAAGATCCGCATCCGACTTAAGTCGTATGACCACGAGGTCATCGACAGTTCGGCGCGCAAGATCGTCGACACCGTTACCCGCGCCGGCGCCACTGTCGTCGGCCCGGTGCCGCTTCCTACCGAGAAAAACGTGATCGTAGTGATCCGTTCTCCTCACAAGTACAAAGACAGCCGCGAGCACTTCGAGAAGCGCACCCACAAGCGCCTCATCGACATTATCGACCCGACGCCGAAGGCCGTCGACTCGCTCATGCGACTCGACCTGCCGGCCGACGTCAACATCGAGATCAAGCTGTAGGACTGAAAATGGCTACCACTAAGACAAGCAGGGGGCTGTTGGGCACGAAGCTCGGCATGACCCAGGT
>JAYVNU010000073.1:0-2075 GCA_043758345.1 Lacisediminihabitans sp. | reverse complement strand
AACACAAACCGAAGACAGACAAGTCTGTTTGTCCGCACTTAGTTCGGGCCCGATTGGCCCCAGTGTGGGGGGCACCGACGCTCGGACCCCCCGACCGGGGCCCGAAAAGGGTGACGTAAGCTCGTCGATGATGAATGGCGCAATCCCCCTTCCGCTCGGCCAGGCCGATCTCTCCTTCACCGCATCCGGCGACTCACTCGTGCGACGCACGGTGCTTCCAAGCGGCGTGCGCATTCTCAGCGAGCAGGTGCCGGGGGCGCGAAGCTCGACCGTCGGATACTGGGTCGCGGTCGGATCGCGAGACGAGCTCCCGGAGACCTTCGGAAGCACCCACTTCCTCGAGCATCTGCTCTTCAAAGGCACCACGACCCGAACAGCCCTCGATATCGCGGTGAGTTTCGACGCCGTCGGAGGGGAACACAATGCCGTGACGGCGAAGGAATACACCTGCTATTTCGCCAAGGTGCAGGATCGAGACCTTCCGATGGCCGTCGACGTGCTTTCCGACATGGTGACCTCCTCGGTGATCGACTCCGTGGAATTCGAGAACGAGCGCGGCGTCATCCTCGAGGAACTCGCGATGGCCGACGATGATCCGACGGATGTCGCGAGCGAGCGTTTATTCGAGGCGGTACTCGGCGACCACCCGCTCGGACGCCCCATCGGTGGCAGCCCGAACACCATCGCCGCGGCCACCCGCGACCGCGTCATGACCCACTATCGCGGCAACTATCGCGCGCAAGACCTCGTGATCACCGTCGCCGGCGCCGTCGACCACGACCTGCTCGTCGCTCGTGTCCAGGCAGCCCTTCGAACTGCCGGGTGGCATCTCGCGGAGGAGTCGCTGCCGGTCGCACGCCGCGATGGCGCGCACCAGCTGATCGAGCGCGGCAGCCCGCTCGTCATCGTGCAGCGTCCGATCGAGCAGGCGAACATCCTGCTCGGGGTCACCGGCATTCCGGCGGCCGACGATCGTCGATCGGCGATGGCCGTACTCAACTCCATTCTCGGTGGCGGCATGTCATCGCGACTTTTCCAGGAGATCCGCGAGAAGCGCGGGCTCGCCTACTCGGTCTATTCGTTCTCTCCGAGTTATTCCGACGCCGGACTCTTCGGCCTGTATGCCGGATGCTCGCCGGCCAAGGCGGCACAGGTCGCCGAACTGCTCGTCGGCGAGTTCGGCCGACTCGCCGCCGGAGGCGTCACTGCGGAGGAGATGGCCCGAGCGGTCGGACAGCTGAGCGGAGCATCCGCCCTCGCGCTCGAAGACTCGGACACCCGGATGTCGCGGCTCGGCCGAGCGGAGATCACCCTCGGCGAGTTCTCCGATCTCGACGAATCTCTGCGGCGACTCGCGCTCGTCACCGCGGGGGAGGTTCGCGAGCTCGCCGAAGAACTCGCGTCTCGCCCGCTGTCGATCGCCGCGGTCGGAACTCTCGACGCGAAGATCTTCGACGGCCTGGCCGGTGCTCCGGTGCTCGCTGTCGCCTGACCGCACCACCCCATGAACTCACCCGAACAGTAACCACAACAGAGCCAGGAACAACGATGTCCCATTACCTCTACCTCGTGCGTCACGGCCAACAGCAGGATGCCGAATACGGCCTTCCCGACGGACCGCTGTCGGGAAAGGGGCGACGGCAGGCAAAACTGATCGCCGATCGGCTGAGCGGCGTTCCGTTCGACGGTGCCTGGCACTCGCCGCTCGAGCGTGCGACCGAGACCGCGAAGTTCATGGTCGAGAGTATGCCGAGTCTCACCCCGGAACCGTCCGCGCTGCTGTTCGACTGTATCCCGTCGGGGGCGACGGCCGACATGCCAAAGGTGTTCGCGCCGTTCTTCCACTCCATCACGCCGGCTCAGATCGACGCCGGCGAGGCCCAGATGGCGGATGCCGTCGCCGAGTGGCTCACCCCCTCGCGCGAAGATCGCCACGACCTTCTCATCACCCACAACTTCGTCATCGCCTGGTTCGTGCGCGAGGTCTTCGGCGCGCCGGCGTGGCGGTGGATGGGGCTCAACCAGGCGAATTGCGGCCTCACCATCATCCGGGTCCGATCGGCGAAGCCCCCCGT
>JAYVNU010000072.1:0-6649 GCA_043758345.1 Lacisediminihabitans sp. | reverse complement strand
TCATGGTCGGTCCCGTCCGCACGGTCAGGGCCGACCCGATCGGACTCGTGCGGCGTGAGCTCGTCTTCACCGGTTGTACTGAGCTCTTCATCCATCCCCGGACCATCGGTATCCCGTCGACGAGCACCGGGTTCATCCGAGACCTCGAGGGCAATCCGACGCGAGACCTGTCGAACAGCGACGTCTCGTTCCACGCCCTCCGCGAGTACACGCCGGGTGACGAGCGCCGCTACATCCACTGGAAGTCGACGGCGAAGACCGGCACCTACATGGTTCGCCAGTTCGAGGAGACGCGCCGCAGTCACCTCGTCATCGCGCTCAGCCTCTCCACCGCAAACTACGCCACCCAGGAGGAATTCGAGCTGGCGGTCAGCGTCGCCGGCAGTCTCGGCGCCCGCGCCATCCGCGATGCCCGCAATATCTCTGTCGTCGTGAGCGAACGCACTCCGGAATTCGCCAAGCACAAGGTGCTCGCCATCCGTCATCTCGACACACTGACGCGCACCCGTCTCCTCGACGATCTCGCTCTCGTCGAGCACGCCGAGTCGTCGATCGGGATCTCGGAGGTCGCGCGCGTGACCGCCGACGAGGTCACCGGCATCTCGGTCGCCTTCCTCGTCTGCGGGTCGCTCGCGACGGCGGCAGAGCTGCGCTCGGCCTCCATCAAATTCCCGCTCGGAGTCGAGGTGGTTGCGGTCATCTGCGATCCGGAGACGGTGCCGGGTCTCCGTCGTGTCGCCGGCCTCAGCGTGCTCACCATCGGCTATCTCGAAGACCTCCAGAAGTCTCTCGCGAGAGCAGCGGCGGCATGACGACTCTCGGTCCCTCGAAGCGCCGCCGAAGTCTCACGTTCGGTTTCGTGGGTACGAACACCGTGCTGCTCTGGATTGTCACCGCCATCGCATCCTCGGCTCTGTGGTCGACGTATCGCAGCGTGCAGCTCGTGATTCTGGTCATCGGCGCGACACTCGCCGGCTCTGCCATCGCTATCCTCTCGGCACGATTCCGGTGGTCGAGCCTCGTCACTCTCGTGGTGACACTCGTCGTCTACCTGGTGATCGGCGTTCCCCTCGCGATCCCCGACCGGGCCGTCTTCGGGGTTGTGCCCTCGATTCCGGGGATCACCGAGCTCCTTGCCGGTACCGCCCTCAGCTGGAAGCAGCTGCTCACCATCACCCTGCCGGTCGGGAGCTACCAGGCGCTGCTCGTTCCCGCCCTCGTGCTCGTGCTCGGATCGACGACCATCTCCCTCGTGACGGCGCTGCGCGCGCGATTCGGAGAACTCGGCGCGCTCGGACCGATCGTGCTTTTCGTGGCTGCCATCCTCTTCGGCCCCGGATTCTCCACGCTGCCGCTCCCGGCATCCCTCGGCCTTCTGGCGGCGACCCTCCTCTGGCTCATCTGGTGGCGCTGGTACCGGCGTCGTGAGTCCATCAGGATGCTCGCCTCCCGTGCCCTCGATGCCGAGGGCCGTCCGCTCGAAACCGTCTCCGACAGTGGATTCGTCGGGTTCCGCACTCTCGTGAGTTCCGGCCTCATCATCGCCGTCGCCGCGGGCGCTGCGGTCGCCGCGACGACCGGACTCCCGCCGAACGGCCAGCGCCAGGTGCTGAGAACCGCGATAGAACAGCCATTCGATCCGCGGGAGTATGCGAGCCCGCTGAGCGGCTTCCGGCACTACGAGCTTCCGGCGACGGCCGACCGCACCATACTGTCCGTCACGGGGTTGCCCTCGGCCGGTCGCATCCGGATCGCCACGCTCGACACGTATGACGGAATCGTCTATTCGGTCGGGAGCGCTGCGGAGTCGAGTGACTCCGGATCGTTCACCCGGGTCCCCTCGACCTTCGACCAGACCGGGGTCGTCGGAAAGCGGGTGAGCCTGCACGTCACCATCGGCGACTACAGCGGCGTCTGGGTGCCCACCATCGGAAAATTCGAGAACATCGACTTCACCGGGGGCACCGGCGCAACGCTTCGTGACTCGTTCTATTACAACAACACGAGTGGAACCGCGGCGGTCCTCACCCCGCTGGCATCCGGTGACCGCTACACGATCGACGCCGTCGAACCGGCACAGCCGACGGACAGCCAGATCGCCGGACTCACCCCGGGCCCCGCGCTGGTGCCGCGCATCGGCGTGGTGCCCGACCAGCTGTCCACGTCGCTCGACCGGTGGGTGCATTCGACGACCGGGCCCGGTAAGCAACTCGTGGCGATGCTGACGGCCTTCCGCACGCAGGGCTACGTGAGCCACGGCGTCTCGACCACGGAGCCCGCGAGCCGCTCCGGTCATGCGGCCGACCGCATCACGGAGTTGCTGACAGACCAGCGGATGATCGGCGACCAGGAGCAGTATGCGGTGGCGGCAGCCCTGATGGCTAGACAGCTCGGATTCCCCGCTCGAGTCGTCTTCGGATTCGCGCCGACGGATATCAGTGCAACCGGCGTCACCCGGATACACGGAAGTGATGTCTCGGCGTGGATCGAGGTCGACTCGGCGCAATACGGCTGGGTGACGATCGATCCGACACCCGCGGTTCGCAAGATCCCGGACGAACAGCCTCAGGACCCGACCCGGATAGCCCGGCCGCAATCTCCGGTTCTGCCTCCGGCGACCCCTCCAGACACCGCGACGGCACCCGCCCCGCCGGATACCGTTCAGGACACCCCCGCCGTCGTTCCGGCGTGGCTGCTCGTTCTCTTCGCCGTGCTGAAGATCCTCGGGATCGTCGCGATCGTGCTGGCGATCGTGCTCGCCCCATTCATCGCCATCGTCGTTGCGAAGCTGAGAAGGAGGCGTCTGCGCCGCAGGGCCGTCACGCCCATCGACCGAATCAGTGGTGGCTGGGACGAGTACGAAGACGCGATCGTCGATCGGGGATTCGAGCCACCGGCGGCCGCGACTCGAACCGAGGTCGCATCGGCCATCGGGGGGATGCGCCCGCTCGTGCTCGCCTCGATCACCGATCGCGCGGTCTTCTCGCCCGGGGAGCCGGATGCGGATGAGGCCGACAATGTCTGGCGATCGGTGCGGGAACTTGTGGCAACACTCGACGACGACCGCTCCCGCTGGCAGCGCATCCGGTCCGCCATCTCGCTGCGTTCGCTCGGTGGTTATAGTGTCAGCAAGCTTTTTAAGCGCTAGGGGGCGCCGCGGGTGAGATGTACATATTGTGGGACGAGCCTGCCGGACGGAGCGCTCTTCTGTGGCGAGTGCGGACGCTCGGTGGCAGCCGGATCGGTGTCGATGTCTGCGACGCAGCACGTCGTCCCCGTCGCAGAACAGAGTGCGCTGCGGTGCGAGGAATGCGGCGAGCCACTATCGCCAGACGAGATCTTCTGCGGTGGATGTGGCGCGGTCTCGCAGGTCGCGGCGCGCCATTTCAGCCAGTCCCGCGACACGGTGGCCCTGGCGCGGATTGAGGCGGAGTCGCTCGAGAAGTCCCTCGAGGAGAAGGCAGAATATCTCCCGGATTTCGTCGCCGAGAAGGCTGACGACGACCTGAGAGAAGGGCGGATGCCCGTAGCAGTCACGCCGTCACCGCTCCAGCAGCCCCGGCAACGCCCGACGCTCGCGCCATTCCACGAGAGCGACGACATGGAGGCGACGCGCATCTCGCGCCCGAGACTCGGCGAGCGTTTTGTGCTGCAGTTCAGCACAGGTGAGAGTTCGACGGTGCACGGAAACGGTCTCATCGGTCGCAATCCGGTCTCGGAGCCCGGCGAATACTTCGACCAGGTCGTGCGGGTGATCGATCCGAGTCGTTCCGTGTCCAAGACGCATCTCGAGTTCGGCCAGGAGGCCGGCTCCTTCTGGGTGATGGATCGCTATTCGGGAAACGGCACCGTCGTTCGCGAACCGGAGACCGATGCCATCCGGTGCACACCGCAGCGGCGCTATCCAATCGCGAGGGGAACCAGGGTCGATATCGGGGAGCAGTTCTTCGTGGTCAGCTGACCACTCCTCCCGAAGCGCACGCCTCGGCACATGCTGCACCGGTGGAAGTGCTTTCCCACCATAGCGATGAGGGGGCTGCTGTGCTGGGGCGATGATCGACACAGTGACGGGCTCAGAGCGGATGCCGCGACTCTCGCTCCCGCGCGAGATGGAGTCTCCGGCGAAACATCCGTTCCCCCTCCTCGCCAGCCTGGCCCCCGTCGTCGGGTCGCTCGTCATCTGGGCGATCACCTCGTCGCCATTCGCTCTCGTCTTCGCGTTCCTCGGTCCGGTCATCGCGATCGCCAGCATGGCCGACGCTCGCCTGCAGGGGAGACGGTCGCTCCGGAGGGAGAGGGTGCGATTCGAGCGGGATGCCACCCGTCTCGGCGACAGCATCGAGCGATGGCACGACAGGGAACGTGCCAGGCGAACGGCCGCGGCTCCCGGTGCTCTCGCGGTACTCGACCGCCCGGTGCGAGACCCGGAGCGCTGGCGTGCGACTCTCACCGAGGAACTTCCCGTCACGATCGGGCGTGGAGAGGTCGAGAGCGCACTGTGTCTCGACGGCTCGAGCGAGCTTGAGCCGCTCGCGATGCTCGTCACGACCGCTTCCGTGCTTCGCGACGGCCCGGTCGTCGTCGATGCCCGGCTTGGAATCGGCATCTGCGGGGATGTCGTGCTCGCCACCGCCGTCGCCCGCGGCATCCTGCTCCAGCTCGCCGTCGCCCTCGCCCCGGAGACCGCGACATTTGCTGCCGGTCCGCACTTCGCCGGCCTGCTCGGCGTGCTGCCCCACCGGGTTGCGATCGACGACGCGCCCGCAGCGCCGGGTGGCCTCGCATTCGTGACCGTCGGTGAGAGGGGCGCTGCGACGGTCATCGCCATCGCGGCGACGCAAGCCGGCTTGCCCGCGCGCTGCCGGGTGGTGATCTCCCTCGGACCGGGGCGATGCGCGCGCGTCGCCAGTCATCCGCTGTCTGCGATTCCCGGGCAGATCGAACCCGAATTCGTCTCGGCAGACCAGGCCGCCGCGATCGCCGCCGTTCTGGCGGAGGCGGCCGAAGATCGCCGAGGCATGCTCGGCAGCCTCCCGGCATCGCTTTCGCTGTCGGCACTGCATCAGACGGTCGGTGGGGCGTCGCTCCCCGCCACCTTTCTGGCGGATGTCTCGGGTGCGGTGTCCGTCGATCTGGTGTTGTCCGGACCACACGCCGTCATCGGCGGCATGACCGGAAGCGGCAAGAGCGAGCTTCTGGTGAGTTGGCTGCTCGCCATCGCCGCGCTGAATCCTCCGACGGCCGTCTGCTTCCTGCTCGTCGACTTCAAGGGCGGTGCGTCGTTCGCCCCGGTCGCAGCTCTTCCGCACGTCGTCGGTCTGGTGACCGATCTCGACGAGCGATCGGCCCACCGGGCGCTGCAGAGCCTCTCGGCCGAGATCCGTCACCGAGAGCGGGCGGTCGCGGCCGCGGGGGTGCGCTCGATCGGCGAGCCCGGTCTCGAGCTGCCGCGGCTCATCATCGTGGTCGATGAATTCGCGGCGCTGGTCGGCGGATTCCACGAACTGCACGAACTGTTCGCCGACCTCGCGGCACGGGGTCGCTCACTTGGAATCCACCTCATCCTCTGCACCCAGCGACCGGCCGGGGTCGTACGCGACTCGGTGCTCGCGAATGTCCCACTCCGACTGTCGTTGCGGGTGAACAACCGTGCCGACAGCACCGCGGTCGTCGGAACGGATGCCGCGGCGCAGCTCCCGGCAGCCCCGCCCGGTCGTGCGATCCTCGCCATCGACGGTGCGGATCCGCTTCCCGTCCAGGTGGCGCTCGCCACCCCCGACGACGCGCGGCAGATCATCGAACGCTACCGCGGCGCTCCGCTGCCACGGCGCCCCTGGCGCGACGATCTCCCGAACTCACTCGATTCGAGCGCGCTCGAACGGGTCGTGAACGGATATCCGTTCGGACTCCTCGACCTGCCGGATGAGCAGCGCCAGGAGACCGCCGCGTGGCGGCCGTCGACTTCGGGCAGCCTGTTCGTCATCGGCGCTGGCGGATCGGGAAAGTCCTGCGCCGTTGCGGCGATCCGTGCTGCGGCCGTCGACTCTGGCGAGGTCGCCGTCACGCTCGTGCCGGCGCAGATCGAGCGAGCCTGGGATCTCGTCGCGAAGACGGTCGTAGAGTTGAGGCGCGGAACGATCGCACCCTTACTGCTTCTGTTCGACGACATCGACGCGCTTCTCGGGCTCTTCGGGGACGAACACCAGCAGCCGTTCGTCGACCTGCTGCTCGAACTGCTGCGGTCGGGTGCAGCGGCCGGGGTGCACCTTGTTCTGACCGCACGTCGCACCGCCGGCCAGGTTCAGGCGCTGTCGGCGGCCTGCGATTCTCGACTGCTGCTCCGGCTACAGAATCGCCAGGACCACCTCATCGCCGGCGGGGACGCAGCCCTGTTCTCGAGCGACGCGGTGCCCGGCCGCGGGGAGTGGCGCGGGCGCGCGGTGCAGGTCGCCGCGCCGGTCGACGGGCAGACCACCGTGCCGATGCCTGCGCACCCCGCGGCACGCTTCGATCCCGCCGCCTGGCCGGTCATCGCCGCGATCTCGGGTCGTCCGTTCGAACTTGCAGCGCGCCTCGGCACAGCGGCAGAGGTGAGCAGGCTCGGCGAGCATGAGCGAGACCTGTCGGTAGGGAACCCGGGGCGTTCGTC
>JAYVNU010000071.1:0-2079 GCA_043758345.1 Lacisediminihabitans sp. | reverse complement strand
ATCATCTGCGGTGAGCGCAACTGGCAGGAGTTCAACCCGAGTGTCAACGGGCTCGGCTTCATCAACAACCGTGAGGCAGACCACATGGACGAGCCGGGCGAGGTCATCGCCGACCAGCCCGACATCGTCTTCATCACCATGGGACTGAACGACAATTTCTCGTATGTCTCCGCCGCGCCGCAGATCAAGGCGCAGATCAAGGCGCAGATCACGACCGACTTCTCGCGGCTCACGGCGGCGCTGCCGAAGGCGCGGTTCATCGTCGTCGAGCCGTTCTGGTACACCGACGACCGCCCGGAGTCGCTCGGCATCATCTCCGGCTGGGTGAAGGATGCCACCGGCGCGATCGGCGCAGACTACATTCCGGGCGCGTCGCACTGGATTGAGCATCATCCGGAGTGGATGTACTCCGACGGCCTGCACCCGAATGACAGGGGATACGCCGAGATGGCGGTGCGAATGGATTCCGCGCTTAAGAATCTCGGACTTTAAACCTTCGGGTATGCCGTCCTCGAAGGACGGGCTCGGCACCCCGTCGTAAAATGGGCAAGTGACTAATTCGTCTGATCCCATCGATGTCGTCCTGATCGGCGGTGGCATCATGAGTGCCACCCTCGGAGCTTTCATCAAGCAACTCCAGCCCGATTGGTCGATCCGTATCTTCGAGCGGCTCTCGGATGTCGCGCTCGAGAGCTCCAGCCCCTGGAACAACGCCGGCACCGGCCACTCGGCACTCTGCGAGCTCAACTACACGCCGGAACGAGCCGACGGCTCCATCGACATCTCGGGCGCCGTGAAGGTCAACGAGCAGTTCCAGGTTTCGCGCCAGTTCTGGTCGTACTTCGTGAACCGGCACCTCCTTCCCGACCCGCAGGCCTTTCTCAATCCGATTCCGCACATGAGCTTCGTCTGGGGCGAAGAGAACGTCGACTATCTGCGCCGCCGACATGCCGCGCTGAAGGATCACCCGCTCTTCGCCGGGATGGAGTTCAGCGAAGACCCGGCGGTCATCCGCTCGTGGACGCCCGCGATGATCCCCGGTCGGGTGAAGACGCAGAAGTTCGCCGCGACCCGCATCGACGTCGGTACGGATGTCGACTTTGGCGCGTTGACCCACGGGCTGATGGGCTATCTCCTCAACAACGGCGCTCGCCTCTACACCGAGCACATCGTGAAGAACATCACGAGGGAGAAGGGCGACCTCTGGCGGTTGCGGGTCGTTCACGATGTCGGCGGCACGACGTTCAATGTGCACGCCAGATTCGTTTTCGTGGGTGCCGGCGGCGGTGCACTCAAGCTGCTCCAGAAGTCGGGAATCCCGGAGGCACACGGATTCGGCGGATTTCCGGTCAGCGGCGAATTCTTCCGCACTGACAATCCGGAGGTCGTCGCCCGCCACCACGCGAAGGTCTACGGCAAGCCGGCTCTCGGTGCCCCGCCGATGTCGATGCCGCACCTCGATACTCGCGTTGTCGACGGGAAGGGGAGCCTCATGTTCGGCCCCTACGCGGGCTTCAACACGAAATTCCTGAAGACCGGATCGTGGACCGATCTGTTCTCGACGATCCGACTGCACAACATCCGTCCGATGATGGCAGCGGGCCTCTCGAACCTCGGTCTCGTGCGCTATCTGGTCGGCCAGCTTCTGGCGACGAAGTCGGCGAAGTTCCGGGAACTGCAGGAATTCATGCCGAACGCCGACCCGAAAGACTGGTACCTGATCACGGCCGGCCAGCGGGTGCAGGTCATCAAGAAAGATGCGGAGAAGGGTGGGGTGCTGCAGTTCGGCACGGAGGTCGTGACATCGGCGGATGGCTCCATCGCGGGTCTTCTCGGAGCTTCCCCCGGAGCATCCACCGCCGTTCCTATCATGCTGGATGTGCTGCAGCGCTGCTTCCCTGACCGCATCGCCGAGTGGACACCTCAGCTGAAGCGCATGGTTCCGACCTACGGCAAGAAGCTGTCGGATGACCCGTCGCTCGCGGGCAAGACGCTGGACGCGACCGCGCACGTGCTCGAGATCACCGAGCCGGAGGCCGCACCACAGCCGCAGCTCGTGAAGAAGAAGCAGAAGGTCGC
>JAYVNU010000070.1:0-2083 GCA_043758345.1 Lacisediminihabitans sp. | reverse complement strand
TCGGTTTCGGCACCGTCTTTCTCCGCGATGGCAAAGCCCTCATCGTCGTTCCACATACCCGCCTCGCGCTCGCGGATGAGCTCGGCGCGCGCCTCGGCCTTACCATCCATGCGGTCGAGGTATTCCTGGCGCCGCGTCTTCGACGTCGGACGATCGTTCTGCACGAGCCTCGGGTCGGTGCCGCGCGGAGCGGTCAACAACTCTGCCGTCGACGTGAGCGTCGGCTCCCAGTCGAACGTGACCGGACCAATCATCACGGTCGAGCCAGCCACGGCTCCGGCTTTGAATAGCTCATTCTCGACGCCAGACTTAGCGAGCCGGTCGGCGAGGAATCCGATGGCCTCTTCATTGTTGAAGTCGGTCTGGGCGACCCAGCGCTCTGGCTTACCGCCAACGACGCGGTAGATGTTACCGCCGGAACCGCCCTCCACCTTGACGGTGAAGCCGGCGTCGCCAGTGGCACGGGGGCGCAATACGATCCGCTGCTTCACCGGGACCGCTGCCTTCTTGGCTCGTTCCGCATCCACCAGCTCGCCAAGGGCGAAAGAGAGTTCGCGCAGCCCCTCACGACTCACAGCAGAGATCTCGAAGACTCGGTATCCGCGAGCCTCGAGTTCGGGGCGCACGAGGTCGGCGAGTTCGCGGCCCTCTGGAACATCGACCTTGTTCAGTGAAATGAGCTGGGGGCGGTCGAGGAGCGGAAGCTGGCCCTCGGGCACTGGATAGGCGGCCAGTTCACCGAGAATCACGTCGAGGTCGCTGATCGGGTCGCGGCCGGGCTCGAGAGTGGCGCAGTCCAGTACGTGAAGCAATGCGGAGCAGCGCTCGACATGGCGCAGGAACTCCAGTCCGAGGCCCTTGCCTTCGCTCGCACCCTCAATGAGGCCGGGCACGTCGGCGACCGTGTAGCGTGCGTCGCCGGACTCCACAACGCCGAGGTTCGGATGCAGAGTGGTGAACGGGTAGTCCGCGATCTTCGGCTTGGCCGCAGAGATCGCGGCGACGAGGCTGGACTTGCCTGCGGAGGGATACCCGACCAGAGCGACATCCGCCACGACCTTGAGCTCAAGGAAGACATCGCCCTCCCAACCGGGGATGCCGAGAAGGGCGAAACCCGGAGCCTTGCGCTTGGTGGACGCGAGCGCGGCATTGCCAAGACCACCCTGCCCACCGGGAGCCACAACATAACGCATTCCCGGCTCGGTGAAGTCGATGAGCTCGTTGCCGTCGGCGTCCTTGACGACGGTTCCGAGCGGAACGGCGAGTTCGATCTCCGCGCCGTCAGATCCACTGCGGTTGTCTCCCATACCCTGGCCACCCTTTTCGGACTTGCGGTGGGGGGCGCGGTGGAAGCCGAGCAGGGTGGTGACGCCCATCTCGCTCACCAGCACGATATCGCCACCATCACCACCGTTGCCGCCATCGGGTCCGGCGAGAGGCTTGAATTTCTCCCGCTTCACCGAGACGCAGCCGTCGCCACCGTCGCCGGCGCTGAGGTGGAGTGTTACCTGGTCAACGAAGGTAGCCACAACGCATCCCTTCGTGTGCTGGGTTACTGCTTAACAAGGAAGGGCGAGCCGAAGCCCGCCCGAACCCACTGAATCACGCTGGTCGAGTAGGTCGCACAGCGACCGGATCGAGACCTTCTAGCGACCGGTCGACTACGCGGCGACCACGATGTTGATGACCTTGCGGCCACCCTTGGCACCGAACTCGACCGCTCCGGCGGCAAGGGCGAACAGAGTGTCGTCGCCCCCCCGGCCGACGTTGACGCCAGGGTGGAAGTGTGTACCGCGCTGCCGCACGATTATCTCGCCAGCGCTGACGACCTGGCCACCGAAGCGCTTCACGCCGAGGCGCTGTGCGTTGGAATCGCGACCGTTACGGGTGGAGCTTGCGCCTTTTTTGTGTGCCATGAGTGTTCAGCCCCTGCGTTTCTGTCTCGGTCTACTTGATGCTGGTGATCTTGATGCGGGTGAGCTCTTGGCGGTGGCCCTGACGCTTCTTATACCCGGTCTTGTTCTTGAACTTCTGGATGACGATCTTCGGGCCGCGCAGGTCGCCGACGACCTCTGCGGTCACC
>JAYVNU010000069.1:0-6710 GCA_043758345.1 Lacisediminihabitans sp. | reverse complement strand
GCTCGAGGAGGGCGAACTCGAACGGGCGCGTGCCTGGGGCGTCGGCATCGGCGAGGCCATCGGGCTTCTGCAGCACGCGTGAGGAGCGGCGGCCGCGTCCGCAACATCCGATCATGACCACCTTCGTCTAAACCCCCTTCACGTTCACAATCTGCCGCCGGGTGTGCCGGATCGAAACGAGGTCCGCAACATCCTGCATACCTTGGTCGATCGGCCTGTGGGCCCCAGGAATCTCGTCGAGGCACGCATCCGTGTCCCTGAACTCGATCCCGACCATTGCCTCCTGCAATTGCGCGCGGGTGAACTTCTTCCGCGCTGCACTCGGCGAATGGATCGGCCGCGCACCGCGCGGACTCGATTCGAGAGCGACCGTGTTGCCGAGGCCGGCGACCACGGAGGACGCCTTACCCATCGAGCCCGGAATCAATCGAGTTGGCCCGTCCGCGCAGAGATCGCACCCTTCCGCGAGAGCCAGACGCTCGTGTTGTTGTATGCCTTGGCAGACGTGGGCACAGCACGCTCGATCTGCTCCCGCAGCATCCGAAGATCGCTCGGAAGATCGGACTGTGAGAACTGCGTCTTCGCGGCGATCATGCCGCAGTCGATGTCGGCGCCGACAGCTACCTGGATGACGGCTCGAAGGGTCGGGATGACGGAGCCGGCCGTTGCGCGGAGTCCGAGGTGGGCATCGGGCATCAGCGCGATGTGGGGGGAGCTGAACGGCAGTGTTGCAGAGGTGCGAGCCTGTGCCTCGGCGTTTTCGTCGAGGATGCTCGCCCAGCTGAAGAGCCGGTCGGGGAATTTCTTCATGGTTCTTTTCTGTCCTTTGGAGTACTGGTTGGAATAGGTGCCCGGAGCAGATGCACCTCCCGACCCGCATCGCTTACGGCGCGAGCACCTTCACGATGCGCTGCAGAGAGACGGGCTCCGCCGTGCCGAGCTGCTGCGCGAAGAGGCTGATCCGCAGTTCTTCGAGTAGCCAGCGCGCACGAGTGATCGACTCGGGGGAGTCGGGCGCGAGGGGCAGCGTTCCGCCGGCGAGTTCGTAGCGCGCGGTCGCGGTCTGCACCTCCGACATCCAGACCCGGTCACGCCCGAGATTCTCGGCGAGCTTGCCGATGCGATGGGTGATGCCGGCCAGGTAGACCGGCAGCCGTCGCAGCTGTCGAATTCCGGTCGCCGAGGCGAATCCGGGAAAGATGAGCGCCGAAAGCTGCTCCCGCGCGTCGGCCAGCGGGCTCAACAGAGCGATATTCGATGCCGACTTGAGGGCCTTATCCGCCTCGCGCGACGCCGCGATGATCTGTGACAGGAGCGAGACGGCCTGGAACAGCGCCTCGACGATGATCGCCGAGATCTCGTCCCGCATCATCTCGAATTCTGTGAGCGTCCAGACCTGGCGGCTGCCGAGGGCATCGTCGATGCAGGCCGCCATCGCGTCCGCGAAGAGCTCGGTCGTTGTGCGATACGGGCTCTGGGCGAGGGTCAGCTTCTCGGTGTGGGTCAGGTGCTCCTGCACGTACGACAGGGGCGACGGGATCGCGAGTTGCAGCATCCGACGCACGCCTTTCCGCATTTCGCGCGCCTGGTCGTCTGGTGTCGTCATGAGACGGATGTTTACGGTCGCCCCCTCGTCGACGAGCGCGGGATACGCGCGGATCGTGTTTCCGCCCTGCTTCGTGTCGAGTGTTCTCGGCAGCGAATCGAAGTCCCAGCTGGTGAGCCCCGAGCGCTCGAGGTTGCTGCGCGGGGTGACTGATGCCCGGGCCACACTCTCGCGGGCGGTCGACTTCAGCTGCAGCTGCAGCACCGAGAGATGTTTGCCGCTCGCCACCTCACGCGACCTCTCGTCGACGACGGCGAAGGTCATTCTGAGGTGGGCTGGAACGCGGTCGAGCTCGAAATCCTGCTCGCTGACCGGAACGTAAGTGAGGCGTTGGATGGTGGCGGCGATCGTCGCTGCCAGCGAGGACGGCCCGGGCTCCGTCGGCAGTTCGGCGAGCAACTTTCGCGCCCAGTCTGACGCCGGAACGACATTTCGGCGGATCGCCTTCGGCAGCGCCTTGATCAGGGACGTGACGAGCTCTTCTCGGAACCCTGGGACCTGCCAGTCGAATCCGTCGGGGCTGAGCCGCGCGAGCAGTGCGATCGGCACCTGCACGGTGACACCGTCATCCGGAGCGCCCGGCTCGAACCGGTAGGAGAGGGCCAGCTGCTGGTCTCCCTGTCTCCAGGTCGCCGGATACTTCGATTCGACGAGCTCGGCGACGGGTTCGACCGCTTCGTCGACGAGGTTCTCGGCGGTCATCGTCAGCAGGTCCGGTGTCTCGACCCTTGCCTTCCGCCACCAGGTCTCGAAGAAGCGCTGGCTCGTGATGTCCGCGGGGATCCGCCGCTGATAGAAGTCGAAGACGGCCTCATCGTCGTAGAGGATGTCGCGCCGCCGGGTTCGCTCCTCAAGCTCGGCGAGCTCCCTGCGCAGGGCACGATTATCGCGGTCGAACGCGCTGATCCGCCTATCGACGCGGTCGAGATCCCAGTCGCCGTCGACGAGAGCGTTGCGGATGAACAATTCGCGCGCGTAGGCCGGATCCACTTTCGCGAACTGGATGCGTCGCCGTGCGACGATCGGCACTCCGTAGAGGGTCACGCGTTCGTAGGCGACCGCCGACCCCTGCTTCTTCTCCCAGTGCGGTTCGCCGTAGCTGCGCTTCACGAGGTCGCCGGCGATCGGCTCGGCCCAGGCGAGGTCGATCGCCGCATTCACACGGGCGAAGAGACGGCTGGTCTCGACCAGCTCGGCGCTCATCACCTCGGCCGGCTGTTTCCTTGCCAGCGCGGAGCCGGGGAAGATGCTGAACCGTACCTGCCGCGCGCCGACGTAGTCCTTCTTGGCCACATCACGGATACCCAGCTGGCTCAGCAGGCCGGCGAGCAGCGAGCGGTGCACGCCGTTCGGGTTCGCGCCCGGGGAACCGACGACGAGTCCGAGCGGTTTCGCCATGCGCTCGAGTTGGCGGAAGACATCCTTCCATTCTCGGACGCGCAGGTAGTTGAGGTATTCGCTGCGACACATCCGGCGAAAAGCGTTGCCACTGAGGTCTTTCTGCTTCTCCTCGAGGTAGTTCCAGAGGTTCAGGAGCGTAAGGAAATCGCTTGTCGGGTCGACGAAGCGGGCGTGGGACTGGTCGGCCTGCGGCCTGCGGTCGAGCGGACGCTCGCGAGGGTCCTGGATGCTGAGCGCCGCCACGATCGCCATCACCTCTCGTGTGGTGCCGTGCTGCTTCGATTCCACGACCATCCGCGCGAGTCGCGGGTCGATCGGCAACTGGGTCAGCTGCTTTCCGATGCGGGTGATGGTCGGGGTGGTGCCCGACTCGATCGCCCCGAGCTCGTTCAGGAGATCGAGTCCGTCTTTGACGCCTCGGGAATCGGGCGGCTGCAGAAACGGGAAGCTGGCGATATCACCGAGTCCGAGCGAGATCATCTGCAGGATGACCGCCGCGAGGTTCGTTCGGAGTATCTCCGGCTCGGTATATTCCGGTCGACGTATGAAGTCATCCTCAGAGTAGAGACGGACTGCGATTCCGTCGCTCGTACGCCCACTTCGACCGGACCGCTGATTCGCGCTGGCCTGGCTGATCGCCTCGATCGGCAGTCGCTGCACCTTCGAGCGCACGCTGTAGCGGGAGATTCGCGCTGTTCCCGCATCGATCACGTACTTGATGCCGGGCACCGTGAGGCTCGTCTCGGCGACGTTCGTCGCGAGCACGATACGACGTCGGATGCCCGGGGTTCGGGTGCTCTCGAAGACGCGATGCTGTTCGGCGGAGCTCAGCCGTCCATAAAGGGGAAGCACCTCGGTGAACGGCAGATTCCGTCCGCGGATCGATTCTTCGGCGTCCCGGATCTCGTTCTCCCCGCTGAGGAACACGAGTACGTCGCCGTCGCCCTCCCGGCCGAGCTCGTCGAGGGCGGCGTTGATACCCTCCATCGGGTCGAGGTCGGCCCGGGTCTCAGCCTCATCCTCGTCGTCCAGTGGTGCGTCCGCAACGAGCGGTCGGTACCTCACCTCGACCGGGAACGTGCGACCGCTGACCTCGATGATCGGCGCGTCGTCGAAGTGACGGGAGAAGCTCTGCGGGTCGATCGTCGCTGAGGTGATCACGATCTTCAGATCCGGACGCTGCGGCATCAGCTGTTTGAGATATCCGATCAGGAAGTCGATGGTCAGCGACCGCTCGTGGGCCTCGTCGATGATGATCGCATCGTATTTTCGGAGCAGACGGTCACGATGGATCTCGTTGAGGAGGATACCGTCGGTCATCAACTTGATCCTGGTGTCTTTACCGGCGGTGTCGGTGAATCGCACCTGATAGCCGACGAGCCCGCCGAGAGGGGTGCCGAGTTCCTCTGAGATGCGTTCGGCGATGGTACGTGCGGCGATGCGGCGCGGCTGGGTGTGGCCGATGCTGGTGCACCCGAGCTCGAGCAGGATCTTCGGGAGCTGGGTCGTCTTGCCCGAGCCGGTCTCGCCGGCCACGATGACCACCTGGTTATCGCGGATGACGGCGGCGATGTCATCCCGACGCTGGCTGACCGGCAGCTCCGGCGGGTAGGTGATGACGGGGTCAGACATGGCCCTCAAGTTTAGATGCGCTTCCTTACACCCGAGGCGAGCCCCGGTCGCGTGTGCACCCACGGTCCTGCAGGCGACCGGGAAAGGCGCTCTCAAAATTATAAAATCCGCGCTCACTAGCGTTCGACTATCCGAGCGCGGATCGCAATAGCGTTTGCGGGAGTCTCTTCTTCTTCTTCTTGGCTTTGCGCCTTTGCTTCTTTTTCTCGGTCGAGTGTTGCGGGCGCCTTCGTGCCTGGTCCTTCACAACCGCGCGGCGGGCATCCCGGCCACAGAGCGCAAGCGCGGGGCGCGCCGGCGACCCGTGCGCGCAAAGCTTGGGCGTGCATCCCTCCGAAGCGATGGCCGAACCTGTGCGCCGGCGAATCGTCGAACTGTTGGCCGGCGGTGTCCCACCATCTGCGAATCCTTGCCGGAGCCGGGTGGGTGAGAGTGCGGAGAGACGAAAACCGACGGCTGTAGCGGCTCGACGAGACCGCCATCGCGCAACTCGAAACGGAGGCGCGTCGGCTGCGGCGAATCTGGAAACGCCGGATCGGCCAGGTGCATTGCAATGATTCCCAGCTCTGGCACACCCGGCCGATTGAGGGGGCACAACGCGTGATGCGCGGGTCGCCGGGGCGATCCGATCCGTGGCTCGGAGACCGCCAGTGCATACATTTGAGACAAAAGATAGCGGAATCACGGGCACAAGCGTAGATTGTGTATACACACAGGCGTGAAGTGGAAGCGGGAAGGGGTGAGGCATGAAGGCAAGCGACCGGGCCTACACCGCGCTCCGCGAGGAGATTCTCAAAGGTGAGCTGCCAGCGGGAACAGTGCTGGCCGAAGTCGAGCAATCCATTCGCCTTGGAGTCTCTCGTACTCCACTGCGCGAAGCACTGACGCGTCTTTCCGCCGATGCGCTCGTCAGCACCCATTCCGGTCGTGGCGTCGTCGTCACCGACGTGTCGATCGAACGGGTGACCGAGCTGTTCGAGGTGCGCCAGGCGCTCGAAGAGCAGGCCGCGAGGCTCGCGGCGCGTCGTCGGGATCCAGCCGTCTTCGAAGCGCTTCAGATCGAGTTCCGTCACGCGCACGAGTTGCTCGAGAACGGAGAGACCGGGCTGCGCGACTACTACCAGCTTGTGAGCAGGCTCGATGCCGCGATCGACGACGCGGTGTGCAACGACTTCCTCGTCTCGACGCTCGCCGGCGTCCGCACGCACATCGCACGCATCCGCCGCCTCTCGGCCGACAATCCGGAGAGACTGCGCGAGGCCGCCCGAGAGCACCTCACCATCGTCGATGCCATCGTCGACGGGGCGGAATCGCTCGCCGCACACGCTACCCAGCTGCACCTCTATCGCAGCCTCAAGAACATCACCGAATCGATCAGCACCGAATCGATCAGCACCGAATCGATCATCACCGAATCGATCAGCACCGAATCAATCAGCACCACGAGTTAGGACGCCATGAAACTGCAGCACGTTCGCGTGTATAAAAGCGACGAGAAGCTCGCCCGCGAAGACCAGCTCGCCTGGAAGATCGCCGAGGCCGCCGCCGACCCCGTCGCCGTCACGCCGGAGGTCACCGAGATGGTGATCAACCGGATAATCGACAATGCCGCCGTCGCCGCGGCATCCATCACGAGAGGGCCGGCGATCGCGGCTCGATCGCAGGCGGAGACGCATCCGGTTTCGACAGGCTCGACCACCGGAGGCGGCTCGACGGTCTTCGGTATCGGGGGTCACTTCAGTCCGGAATGGGCGGCGTGGGCGAACGGCGTCGCCGTGCGCGAACTCGACTACCACGACACCTTCCTCGCGGCCGAGTATTCGCACCCCGGTGACAACATCCCGCCGATCCTCGCCGTCGCGCAGCACGCCAAGAAGTCGGGCGCCGACCTCGTTCGCGGCATCGCGACCGGCTACGAGATCCAGGTCGATCTCGTGAAGGCGATCAGTCTTCACGCACACAAGATCGACCACGTCGCGCACCTCGGCCCGTCGGCCGCGGCCGGCATCGGAACGTTGCTCGGACTCCCGGTCGAGACGATCTTCCAGGCCATCGGCCAGGCACTTCACAC
>JAYVNU010000068.1:0-6735 GCA_043758345.1 Lacisediminihabitans sp. | reverse complement strand
TCTCCTCGCTCGACGCCGTTGCCGCGTTCGACGATCACGAAGTGCTTCCCGGGCACGGCTACCGCTTCACGGGGTTGGCAGGACGCTGCGCGGCCCTTGCCGACCACCATCGCCGTCGCACGGGTGAGGTCGCCGGCGTGCTCGAGCGACAACCGGATGCCACGGTCTGGCAGATCGCCGAGCAACTGACCTGGTCGTCCGGATGGCGGCAGTTGAGCGAGTTCTCGCTGCTCTCGGCGCTCAGTCAGACTGCGCTGCACCGAGAGCTCGTGCAGTCCTGACCCTGCTGCCTCTCCTATCCTGAGAGGGACGCAATCGAACTATCAGGGAAGCAGGAGTTGCATGAAGACCTTCAACGGAATCGCCGAAGTCGCCGCCGCCGTCGGACAGGATCTCGGCGTCTCCGACTGGGTTCTCATCGATCAGGCGCGCATCGACGCCTTCGCCGAGACCACCGGCGATCACCAATGGATCCATGTCGACCGGGAACGCGCGGCCGCCGGACCCTTCGGAACAACGGTCGCACACGGCTTTCTGACGCTGTCGCTCCTGTCGGGCTTCTTCCACCAGACCTACACCGTGCAGGGCGTCGCGATGGGAATTAATTACGGGCTCGGCAAGGTGCGGTTCCCCTCGCCGGTTCCGTCCGGATCACGGGTGAGGGGAGCGACGAGGCTCGTTGAGGTGACCGAGGTTGCGGGCGGCATCCAGTGCACTTTCGAGACCGTCATTTCGATCGAGGGCCAGGAGAAGCCAGCCTGCGTCGCCGAGAGCATCGCACGCTTCATCGCCTGACGAAGTGGCGCCGGATCAGCCGACGGCGACCGCCGTCGGCTTCGCAACCGTGGCCTCCGACCGCTCCGCCGCCACCAGCAGATCGGCGGCCTTCTCGCCGATGACCATCGAGGGCGCCTGGGTGTGTCCACGGATGATGCCGGGCATGACCGAGGCATCCGCGACCCGAAGGCCCTGCACCCCGCGGACGCGCAGCTGGGGGTCGACGACGGACGCGGCATCCGATCCCATGCGTGCGGTACCGACCGGGTGGTAGAGCGTGTGGGAGTACTGGTTGATCGTCAGTTCGTCTCGCTCCTGCTGGCTGAGTCGCTCAGCACCCTCGGGCGCCAGGAAGTGCGCGCCGCAGGATCGGCTGATAACCGGGGTGCGCAGGATCTCCTCGCACGCCGCGAGTCCCTTCATCAGGGCCGCTCGGTCCCTGCCCTCCGGATCGCTGAGGTAGTGCGGATCGATCAACACCTTGTCGAGCGGATTCGCCGAGGCGAGGCTGATGATTCCGCTGCTTTCCGGCTGCAGCAGAATGGCGCCGATCGTGAGCGCGTGCGACGGCGGGTCGGTAAGTCCCTGGTCGATGAAGGCGACCGGCGCGAAGATGATCTCGATGTCGGGAAGTTCGAGCTCGGGTCGCGAGCGCACGAAGCCGTACGCCTCCGCGATGTTCGAGGTGAGCATCCCGAGTCCTCGGGTGAGAAAACGCAGCACCTGCGGAATCTTCTTCGCCGTGAAGAGAGTGTCGTCGGTGGTTTCTACGACGAGCCCGGCGATCAGGTGGTCGCGCAGGTTCTTGCCGACCTCGGGGGAGTCGACCAACACCGGGATGCCGTGCTTCCGCAGTTCCGCTGCGGCACCGATGCCAGACAGCATCAACAGTTGCGGCGTGTTGACGGCCCCGCCGCACAGTACGACCTCGTGGGTCGCTCGCGCAATGCGCTTCGCTTCGCCGACGAGATATTCGACGCCGACGGCTCGCGTGCCCTCGAAGACCACACGCGTGACGTGCGCACCGGTCACGACGGTGAGGTTCGTTCGACCCTTCGCGGGTTTGAGGTACGCGTCGGCCGAGCTGAAACGCTTGCCGCGCCGCTGGCTGACCATCGTCTGGCTGAAGCCATCCGGGGCCGCCGTATTGGGAGCGACCACCGCGTAGCCTGCCTCCTTCACCGCCTCGAGGAAGGTCGCGGTGTGGGAGCGCGGGCTGCGCTGCTTCGAGATGCTGACGGCACCGCCGGAGCCCTGGTCGGGGTCGGTGTTGCCCTCGACTCGTTCGACGCTGCGGAAGTAGGGCACCAGCGATCGGTATGACCAGTCGTCTCCTACCTTCTCGGCCCACGAGTCGTAGTCGGCGGCGAAACCGCGAACCCACATCATCGCGTTGATCGAGGATGACCCGCCGAGCACCTTGCCCCGAGGCCAGAAGATGTTCCTTCCGCCGACATTCGGCTGGGGAACGGTGTCGTAGTTCCAGTCGACGGCGCTCCGGTACAGGCCGGAGAACGCCGCCGGAATATGGATGTCCGGCTTCGTGTCGGCCCCGCCGGCTTCCAGCAGCAGAACGCTGCGGCTGCCATCCTCGCTGAGCTTGCCCGCGAGGGCGGCACCGGATGCCCCGCCCCCCACGATCACGTAGTCGTGCACCATCGTCGCACCGTCGATGTCGCTCATGCCCGTACCTGCCGGTTCCGCAGGTCTTTTCGCAGGATCTTGCCGGAGGACGACTTGGGGATGGTCTCGATGAATTCGACCTGCCGCACCTTCTTGTGCGGCGCGACGTGCTCGGCGACGAACGCCATCACCTCGTCGGCCGAGAGCTCAGCGCCCGACTGCAGCACGACGAACGCCTTCGGCACCTCCTCGCCGTCGGTATCGTGCCCGGCGATGACGGCGGCATCCGCGATCTTCTCGTTCGTGAGCAGCAGCGCCTCGAGTTCGGCCGGCGCGACCTGATAGCCCTTGTACTTGATGAGCTCTTTCAGGCGATCGACGATGAAGACGAACCCGTCGGAGCTGACGGTCGCGATGTCTCCGGTGTGGAGGAAACCGTCCGGGTCGAGAGTTGCGCGGGTCGCCTCCTCGTTGCCCAGGTAGCCGCGCATGATGTTCGGTCCGCGGCAGAGCAGTTCGCCCGGCTTGCTGACGCCGGTGGTCGGGAATTCGATCTCGTCGCCCGTCTCCGGGTCGATGAGCTTGCACTCGATATTCGGCAGGGTGAGGCCGACGGAGCTGAGCGGGATGTCGAGCCGATCGACAGGGATCGTGTGCGAGACCGGGCTCATCTCGCTCATGCCGTAGCCCTGCGTGACGCGGCATCCGAGCCGGTCGGATACCGCGTTCGCGAGCGCGGCGTCGAACGGTGCGGCACCCGAGACCATGTACTTGAGGGTTGAGAGGTCGTATTGATCGACCAGTGGATGCTTCGCGAGGGCCACCGCGATCGGCGGCGCGATGAACACCCAGTTGATCCTGTGGTCCTGGATGATGCGCAGGAATTCGGTGAGGTCGAACCGCGGCATCGTCACGAGCCGTGCGCGCGTTGCGAAGGCCAGGTTGAGCAGCACCGTCATGCCGTAGATGTGGAAGAACGGCAGCACGGCCAGCACCCGGTCGTCGGGTTCGGCCGCGAGGAAGGCAAGAGACTGCGCGACGTTCGCAACGAGATTGCGATGGGTCAGGATGACGCCCTTCGGCCTCCCGGTCGTGCCGGACGAGTAGGGGAGCACCGCGATCTGCTCCGCCGGGTCGAAGTGCACCGCGGGTGCCGGTGCGCCCCCCGCGAGAAGATCGGTGAGGGAGGGATGCCCGTCTGCTCCGTCGATGACGATGAGGTTGTCATCCGCCATCCCGGCGATCGCCGCGGCCTGCTTCGCCTGTGGAAGCAACGGCGAGACAGTGAGCAGCAGTTTCGCCTTCGAGTCCTGCAGCTGGGAGGCGATCTCCTCACCGGTGTACAGCGCGTTGATCGTCGTCGCCGTCGCGCCCGCGCGCAGGATGCCGTGGAATACCGACGCGAAAATCGGAGTATTCGGCGAGTGGAGGGCCACCACGTCACCGACCGCGATCCCGCGCGCGGCGATCGCCCCCGCCACAGCGTTGATCTGGCCGATCAGCTGCCGATAGCTCGTCTCAGCTCCGGAGGCACCATCCGTGATCGCGACCCGGTCGAGGTCGTCTTCCGCGATCGACCCGAACAGGTAGTCGTAGACGCTGAGTTCGGGAATCTCGATATCGGGCAGCGGGCTCGTGAACACCATGGTGATCTCCTTCGATCAAGTGCCGGGGTAGCACCGGGTTGGCACCCTATTGTGTCGGGAAAACTTCTGTACCGGGAAAGCACCCGGGTGCGCAGCCGGTCTGCCTAGGCGCGGAAGGCCGAGATGAAAACCGCTGGCATCTTCGCCCACGACGGCTTGGCCGCGAAACCGGCCAGGAGGCGACCCGTCTTCTTCGCGCTCCGGGCGCTGACGAACCACGGCGGCTTCGGGAAGAGGGCGAACTCACCGTGCGCGAAGGAACGCGGGAATGGACGGAACGGGCCGCGAACGATGGTGCGCTCCGTGTGATCCAACAGGAAGGCGTTGTGCACGACACCGATGCCGCTCGAGACCGCCTCGAGGGTGTGGCCGGGGAAGGCACCCCACGGCGCTCCCGGGGTGAGGAAGCCGACGCCGGTCCAGGCGTTGACGGCGATGGTGCCGTACTGCAGGCGGGCGAGTGCCTCCTCGAATCCGGCACCGAGGGCCTTGATCGTGTGCGGCTGGCCGAGGATGTTGGCACCGAGCGTTCCCACGAATTCGGTGTTCGCGCTGTCGACGGCCGCATCGAGGAAGGCTCGGCCCGTACCGGGGAGTTCGATCACTCCGAGCACTGGCGAGAAATATTCGGTGGTGAGCATCGTGGACGCATCCTCGTCGGCGCGGATGTCGACGAGCAGCCGCATCCCGTTCGCTCCGAGCTTCTCAGCCTTCGGGTAGGAAGCGGATGCCTGGCCCACCCGCAGATCGCTGCCCGGATACCACGGCGCGCGCGACGGTGCCTCAGCGATCGCTTCACGCAGCTGCTGCAGGAATTCCTCCTTCTGCGGCCAGTCTTTACTCATCACGACGATCTGGCCGGCGATGCAGTTGTAGCCGCCGTTGTGCAGGCGCTGGGTCGCGACGTGCTGGGCCTGGAATTTCAGGTCGGCCGTCGACCAGCGACCGGGCAGAACGATGACGGGGGCGACCCCTCCGAGCTCGCTGGTGATCGGCTTATCAAGCAGCGGGGTGTTCGCGGCCTTCCGCTGGCGACCGGCGTCCCCGGTGCCCCACACGACGACATCATGGGTGGCCGCGCTTCCGGTGATGTGCACGTGGGAGATCGCGGGGTTGTGGGCGAGGTATCCGCCGACATCCCCTCCGCCGCTGACGACGCGGAGGAGACCGAGTTCGATGAGCGGCTTGAACGCGGCGGTATAGGCGGCGAGCATCCCGTCCATCACCGGGTTCAGTTTGAGCAGCGATACCCGGTTGTGGGCGACGAGTTCATAGAGCACATCGAGCGGCGGAATCGACGTGATGTTGCCGGCGCCGAGAACGAGGCCGACGCCATCCGTCTCCTTCGGCCGGCGTGCTCCGAGGCCGGCGTTCGCTCGCACCTCTGACGCGCTCAGGCCCGGCTTCATCCAGACATCCGCGCTGAATCCGTGGAGCAGCAGCGCCTCGTAGGCGTTTGCCGGAAGCACCGGAACCGTGACGCGACCGCCCGGGGCAGTGCCGAGTTTCGCCTTCGCGATGGGGCTCTCGCCGGCCGCGACCGCGGAGAGCGAATGCTGCAGCGCGAGCAGGGAGGAGAGCACGATGTACGGGCCCGAGATCCACTCCTCGCCGACCAACTGGGAGTCGGGGTCGAGGTTCTTGGCCTTGACGGCCGCGTCGACCCACTGTTCGGCCGCCCGGGCGACGGAGGCGTGGGTGCGGCCGAGGAGTTTGATGCGGGCCGGAAGGGCCATCTGCGCCCAAGTCTTCTCGCCGACGGCCAACTCCGCGATCACGGCGTCGAGCTCGCGAGCGTTCTCCGGATCCTCGACATTGGCCGAAGTCGTCGTCGGCTGCGACAGGTGCGCGGGCGCCGTCGACCCGGTATTCATCTTGGCTGGCGTCGCCTTGGCCGGCTCTGTTGTCGTCAACACAATCTCCCTTGATCGCTTACATTGTTCAGCGGCACAGAGTTCGGGAATATCGAACATCGCGTGAGCACTATGACAAGTATCGGTGAATCCGGCGATGGACGCGATGGGCGGTCGCTGCGACTTCACTGCGCGTGGTTGTGCGGCGGCACAGTCGCGGGCGTCGGCCGCGTGGCCGCCCGTGGAACCGCCACTCACTGATCGACGCTCGTCTTGCTGTCATTGGATGTCACTTCGACTCTCAGCGCGTTGTCAGGAGAGCCGGCGATCAATAAGATCAAGGCCGTGGCTGCCTACCTACTCCCGTTGCTCATCTTCGGGCTCGTTCTGGCTTCGCTCATCGACATCATCACCCGCCCGGACGACAGCATCCAGCACCTCCCGAAGATCGTGTGGATACTGCTCGTGATCGTGCTTCCCGTCGTCGGCGGCATTCTCTGGTTCGCGATCGGCCGAAGCTACCAGTCGGCTACGGGCAATGGGGGCGGCCGCTACGCGGAGTCGTTCCACCGGGGCGAGCCGGCCGCACTGCACGCGAAGCTGACGGAGGCGCGGGTGAGCACCACGGAACAGGAGCTCCGGGACCTAGATCGGGAAATTGAACTCTACGAAAAGTACGCGCGGCTCAAAAAACTGCAGGGCGACCACGGTGACACCCCCGTCAGCTGAACCTCGCTGGTCGGCTGTCAGCGGCTGACGTCGTTCGGCGGCTGTCGTCGTCGTCTCGTTCATAACTCATGCAGTTTGCCGGTGAACGGGTTGCCCGCCGAGGTAAA
>JAYVNU010000067.1:0-2112 GCA_043758345.1 Lacisediminihabitans sp. | reverse complement strand
ACCGTCCCGCCCTCGGCTCCATAATCTTCTCCGATCCGGCGGCCCGCCTCGCGCTCAACGAGATCACCCATCCGGCTGTACTCGCGCTCGGCAAACAGCGGATGGCGGAGGCCACGGCCGCGAACCCCTCGGCTGTCATCGTCTACGACGTCCCGCTCCTCGTCGAGGCGTCGAAACGTGACGGGCACCACGCTTTCGACATCGTCGTGGTTGTCGATGCGAGTGCGGAGATCCGCATCCGACGACTCGTCGCGCTGCGCGGCCTCTCGCGGGCCGAGGCGGCCAAACGACTCAATTCCCAGGCGAACGATGCCGAGCGGTTGGCCGTCGCCGATGTCGTGATCGACTCGAATGGCACACTCGAGGCGACCCTCAGGCAGACGGACGAACTCTGGAAAGACGTCACGTCCTCGCTCTAAACCGCTCGAAGATCGCACGGATCGGGGCTCACCGAAGTCTCAGGGTCGACTCATAGCCGCCCCAGGGTCACAGCCGCTGCGTGTGCCGAACCCGCTGGGTATGGTGGAACGGTGGCCGACTTTTCTGCTGACACCGAAGGCCTCGCCGGTCTTATCGAACGGCGGGCGATCGAGAACGGCGACGCCGTCTACCTCGAAGACGCCCGGTCCGATTCGACCCTCTCGTACGGTGAACTCGCCGAGGCTGCAGACCGGTGGCGACGCATCCTATTATTTGAAAGCATCCCGGCCGGGGGTTCGGTCATCGTCGATGTCGCCGACCCCCTCGCATTCGCCGTCGTTCACCTGTCGGTGATCGCGGCCGGCCGCCGGTCCGTGCCGACTAATCCCGACCTGGCGACCGCAGACCTTCAGCGCATCGCTGGCCTCCTCGACGGTCCACTGATCGTAGTCTCCGATCAGCATGATCGGCGCATCGCGGGGGCACGGGTCGTCCCACCCGACGCAGCCGCGATCGGTGAGCCGTCCCCGATCGATCCGAAGGCGTCCGGCGCGGCACTGCTGTTCACCTCCGGGTCGACAGGGGAACCGAAGGGGGTCGAGCTCGGCGAACGCCAGCTGCTCTTCGTCGCTCGCGGAATAGCGCGCCACAACGGGCTGACCGAGTTCGACCGGGGATACAACCCGCTTCCGCTCTTCCACGTGAACGCCCAGGTCGTCGGACTCCTCGCCACCCTCGTCGCCAACGGAACACTCGTTGTCGATCGTCGCTTTCACCGCACCGGTTTCTGGGAGCTGCTCGAGCACCGTCGCATCACCTGGCTGAACGCGGTTCCGGCGATACTCGCGGTGCTCGCCCGCGGGGGAGAACTCACCATCCCGCGGTCCGTGCGTTTTGTGCGCTCCGCCTCCGCGCCGCTCCCGGAAGCGGTGCGGCGCGCGCTCGGATCGGTACCGGTCGTCGTCAGCTGGGGCATGACGGAGGGAGCAAGCCAGATCACCGCGACGCCGCTCGGAATCGAACACCGCGCGGGATCCGTCGGGCTCCCGATCGGCAGTGAAGTGCAGGTGCGGGCCGAGTCGGGAGAAGTGCTCGGCGTCGACCGGGTCGGAGTCCTCTGGGTGCGGGGCGAGGGAGTCGTGCGTGGCTATCATCACGGACGAGCCGCCGAACGCTTCGATGCCGACGGCTGGTTGAGCAGCGGTGATCTCGGAAGAATCGATGCCGACGGCTGGGTTTACCTCGTCGGTCGATCTGATGACGTCATCAATCGGGGCGGCGAGAAGGTCTACCCGGCCGAGGTGGAAGAGGTGTTGCTCGGAGATGCGCGGGTGCGGGAGGCCGTGGTCGTCGGTCGATCCGACCCGATCCTCCACCAACTGGTCGTCGCCTACGTGATCCCCGTCGAGCCCGACGCGTACGGCGGGGAAGAACTCGTCGCCGAGCTTCTCGAGCGCTGCGAGCGCGAGCTTCCCCGCTTCAAACGACCGGTCGAGATCAGCGTCGTCGCGGATGTCCCGCGGGCTCCGACCGGCAAGGTGCAGCGAAACCGGGTCCGCGCGCTGGCGGAGAACGAGTGAGCGGCGCAGCAGTGGCGAGAGCGGCCAAAGAGGCGAGGCACCTCTACGAGATCGACATCGTACGCATCCTCACCTTCCTCTGTGTCATCGCCGTCCACACGACGAGTTACAC
>JAYVNU010000066.1:0-6829 GCA_043758345.1 Lacisediminihabitans sp. | reverse complement strand
TCAACGTCACGGTTGTCGGTTCGAGCCGACCCCTCGCGGTGGCTGTCTCGGACACCTATGAAACGCAACGCGCAGATGGTGCCGTGGTGGCGCATCCGCTGGTGAACGACTCGAATCCGTACCAGAGCACCGGTGAGAAGCTCACGATCGTGGACGCCACAGTGCAGAACAGCGGCAACCCCGCGGGAATCTCCTTTACGAAGGACTCGGTCACCGTCACGCCGAGCGCCGCCCTCAAGGACGGACGCATTGAGGTCGTCTACACGGTTCAGGATGCCACGGAAGACAAGGATCGCGAGGTCAACGGCACCATTTCGGTTATCGTCAGCGACGTGCCCGACCAGGTGGCGAAGCCGACGCGCACGTCGGCGATCGGTGGCGATGGCAACGCGACCTGGAGGTTCATCGCGCCGGCCTCGAACGGCAAGCCGATCACGTCGTACGACGTGCGGACAACGCCCGGTGGAGCGACCGCGAACTGTACGGCCGGTGCCGACTGCACCGTCTCCGGGCTGGCAAATGGAACCGCCTACACCTTCTCCGCCCGGGCCATCAACATGCACGGGCCGGGCCCGTGGTCCGTCGAGAGCGACCAGGTCACGCCGTATGGCACGCCCGGGACGCCCTCCCCGGCACTCTCCACCGCGAACAAGTGGGCTACCGCCACCATCACGGCAAGTTGGCCCGCCGTGGGAGCGACCGGCGGCATGACCACCTACTTCTGGTCGACGAACTCCGGCAATTCGGGGAACACCACCGGCACGACCGCAACCTTCAGCGGGGGCGCCGGGACCTATACAGTTTCGGTCTATGCCAAGAATGCCGGGGGCAAGCAGGGTGGTACCGGGACATCCGGTGCGCTCTCTGTGCAGAACCAGCCGATACCCACCGCGCCGCAGAACGTGAGCACACCGGCCAATCGCACCGGCGGTGGCACCCTCACCTGGACCTGGAACGCCCCCGCCAACGCGACTCCGGATGCGGCGGGCGATGGCATCAAGTACATCTGGTCTGCGAGCAACGGCGACAGCGGTACGACGTCCAGTCAAAGTGCCGTAATCAGCGTGGGGGATACGACCGCCGACTACTCGCTCACCGTGAAGGCGACGAACAGCGGCGGAACCGGACCTCGCGCCGACTCGGGCTCGACCCACGTGACCAAGTCCTTGAACCCGCGGGTCGCGGTCGCCTGGGGGGCCAATGCCCAGGGCCTCCCGGGATGCGCGACCCAGTACTGCCGCTTCATCAAGATCAATGTCTACGACCTGCCCCCCAACCAGAGCTTCACCGCGACCAACAGCGAGGGACGGTCGACCACTGTCACGACGGACGGCTCCGGGAACGGTTCCGCGCAGTTCTCCAGCTACTACGGCTATCCCAACAACGACGTGACGGTGTCCGCCGGAGGTTACAGCGACACACGCAAGTGGATAAACGCGGAGCAGTAGGGATGCCCGAAAAAGTGACAATGCCCACAATCACGACAAGAGAGCCAGTGATATGCCCGTAACCCAAGAGCAAGCGGCCTGGTTCGCCGATGCTTTCCAGAAGCTCGTCGCGAACATCGACAAGGCGATCGTCGGGAAGAGCACGGTGATCCGGCTGGTGCTCACCGCGCTCGTCTCCGATGGTCACGTGCTGCTCGAGGACTACCCCGGTACCGGAAAGACGGTGTTGGCGAAGGCGCTCGCGAACAGCCTGGACGGTACGACCTCGCGCATCCAGTTCACCCCCGACCTGCTGCCGTCCGATGTCACCGGCGTGCAGATCTACGACCAGTCGAAGGGCAAGTTCCAGTTTCACCAGGGACCGATCTTCGCCTCAATCGTGCTCGCGGATGAGATCAACCGCGCCAGCCCGAAGACCCAGAGTGCCCTGCTTGAGGTGATGGAAGAGGGTGTCGTCACGATCGACGGCGAGGGCCACGGGGTCGGTGCGCCGTTCATGGTGATCGCGACCCAGAACCCGGTGGAGCAGGCCGGCACCTACAAGCTGCCCGAGGCGCAGCTTGACCGCTTCCTGATCAAGACCACACTCGGCTACCCGGACGCCAAGACCGCGGTCGCGCTCCTGATGGACTCGGCGACCCGGGCCCGGGCGTCTCTGGTCACGCCCATCATCAAGCCGGAGTCGATCGTGGCCATGGCAGGCCTCGCCTCCGACGTGTTCGTTGACGAATCGGTGATGCAGTACCTCAACGACATCGTGGAGGCCACCCGCAAGAACCGCGACGTGGTGCTCGGGGTCAGCATGCGCGGGGCAATGGCGCTCGCGCGGGCGATCAAGACCTGGGCCATCACCCAGGGCCGCACCTACGCGACACCCGACGACGTGCGGGACCTCGCAGTGCCGGTGCTGGCGCACCGCATCATCCTCGACCCGGAGTCGGAGTTCGCCGGTGTGAAGGCCGAAGACATCGTGAGCCGAATCCTGCTCGACATCGAGCCGCCCACCTACCGGGCAGCGTGACCGCGCCGCTATGACCCTCTGCCCATGACCCTTTGCCCATGACCACTGTCGCCGCCAAGCCAACGCTCGCTGCGCCTCTTCGGAGGCTCGGCACCCGCGGCATCCGCCTGCTCACCGCCGTGGGCGCGATCGTCGCGCCGCCGGCGAAGGCGACCTGGCGCGCGCTCGCGCCGGTGTTTCGCACGATCACTGCCGCCGGATGGCTCGTGCTCGGGCTCTCTGTGGTGGCACTCGTGCTCAGCGCGGTCTTCGGCTGGCAGGAGTTCACCTACCTGGGCTTCATCCTGCTGGCGTCCCTCGGGCTTTGCGCGGTGTTCCTCTTCGGCCGGGCCTCGTATGGAGTGCTCGTTGAGCTCAACCCGCGTCGGGTCGTCGTGGGGGACCGGGCGATGGGTCGAATGATAGTGACGAACATCGGCACCCGTGGCCTCACTCCCACCCGCATGGAGTTGCCGGTTGGCCAGGCGATCGCTGAGTTCCAGCTGCCCGCGATGAAACCGAAGGATGAGCACGAGGAACTCTTCGCGGTGCCGACCAACAGGCGTGCGGTGATCGTGGCAGGGCCGGCCGAGTCCGTGCGCGGTGACCAGCTCGGTATGCTGCGGCGAGCACTCAAGTGGGCGGATGCAGTTGACCTCTTCGTGCATCCGAAGACCGTGCGCCTCGCGCCCTCGGCCGCCGGCCTGGTGCGCGACCTCGAGGGCCAGGTCTCCAAGAAGATCACCAACAACGACATCGCCTTCCACGCCCTGCGCCCTTATGTGCCGGGGGACGACCGGCGTTACGTTCACTGGCGCACTTCGGCGCGCATCGGCCAGCTCATGGTGCGGCAGTTCGAGGAGACCCGCCGGTCACAGGTGACGATGATCCATTCCTCGCGCAGCGACCTCTATGCCTCGGATGAGGAGTTCGAACTCGCCATCTCGGTCACCGCCTCGATTGCCGCCCAGGTGATCCGCGACGGCGTGCAGATGAACGTCGTGAGCGAGTCTGGCGTCTGGCGTACCCAGACCGTCACCTCGATGCTGGATGCCTCGTGCCGCATCGACCCGGTCGGCCGGGTCTACCCGAGCATCCGTGACTTCGCCCGCGAGCGCACCCGCCGCCTGCCCGCCCCGAGCGTCGTGATGATGATCGGAGGATCGAACATGACGACCGGGGAGTACCGTAGCGTCGAGTCGCTGTTCGGCCAGGACACAGCCCAGGTGGCATTCCACGTGGTGGCCGGAGCCCAGCCGAAGATCGCCTCGGTGGCTGGCCTCACCGTGATCACCGTCGGCGACCTCGCCGACCTCTCCCGGCTGGTGCGGGGGCTCAGCTGATGACCGAGACCTCTCTTTCTCGCCGCGATATCCGCCCGGTCACCGGCCGCACCTGGGTCGACATCGCCGTGCTCCTTGTGCTTGCCGTGCTCGGGGTGCTCGGATTCGAGCCCTCCTTCGGCGGGTACGGCTTTCTCATTGCGGGTCTCGGCGGGCTCGCCCTCGGCGCAGCCACCGGCTTGCTCGCCTTCGTTTTCCGGCTCACCATCATCGCCCTCGTGCTCGTCGCGATCGTCTGCTATTTCCTGTTCGGCACGGCGATAGCGGTGCCCCAACAGGCTCTGTTCGGTGTGCTGCCGACTCTCGCCTCGATCGAGAGCCTCGCGGTCGGCGCGGTCTACGGCTGGTCGGACATCGTCACCCTGCGCACGCCGATCGGGGCTCCCGCTTATATCGCGGTGATCCCGTACTTCGCCACCTGGATCGTGGCCCTCATCTCCACCTCGCTCGCCACCCGCTGGCTCTCGTCACGGCCGCGATCCGCCTGGCGATTCGCGATCACCCTGATCGGTCCGGTCGTGCTGTATATCGCCGGCATCCTGATCGGCACCGCCGTGCCCTATCAGGCGGGTATCCGTGGCGCCGTGTTCGCAGCGCTCGCACTCGTCTGGTTGGGCTGGCGCCGACCGACCATCACCTCCTCCGGGCCTAACCGCCTCCGCAGTCGCAAGCTCGCTGGCACCGCGATCGTCGTTGCCGGTGCGGTACTGCTGGGTGGCAGCGCCGGATTCTTTTTCGCTCCGCCAAAGGACGAGCGTTTCGTGTTGCGCGAGGAGATCCAGCCGCCCTTCGATCCCCTGGACTACCCGAGCCCACTCTCCGGCTTTCGTCACTACACCAAGCAGGCAACCGATGACCTGCTCTTCACGGTGAGCGGCCTCAAGACCGGAGACACGATTCGGCTCGCGACCCTCGACTCGTACACCGGTAAACTCTGGAATGTGACCGGCCCAAAGACCAGTACGGCTGGCTCGGGTACCTTCAACCTCGTGGGACGCACGCTGCCCGATCCCACCTTCATCACCCCGGTCGTCCGCACGAACGTCACCTTCACGATCGACAGCTACAAGGACTTTTGGCTGCCGAGCGTCGGCTATCCGACCAGCCTCGACTTCACCGCCGGGGCGGCCAAGGCCAGCACGGACAGCCTGCGATACAACGATTCCACCGGAACGGCCGTGCTCACGACCGGACTCGTGAAGGGCGACAGTTACACCATGACCGCCGAGGAGCAGAGGGTGATCTCGGTGGATGACCTGGCCAAGGACCCGACGGCGACCGTCGCACTTCCCCCGGTCGTCGGCAGCCCGGATGTCGTGACCAGCAAGGCGCAGGAGTTCGCCGGCAAGGCGGCGACGCCGATCGCGCAGCTGGAAGCCATCCGTCTCGTTCTCGCACAAAAGGGCTTCCTCAGCCATGGACGTGCCTCCGATCCGGTGGCTTCCCGCGCCGGCCATGGCGCGGACCGCATCGGCGAGTTGCTCGAACGCCCCCAGATGATCGGCGACCAGGAGCAGTACGCCTCGGCATTCGCCCTCATGGCCCGCAGCTTCAACTACCCGGCGCGCGTGGTCATGGGTTTCGCCCCCAAGATCGCAGAGGGGCAGAAATCGGTCGGAGTGACTGGAAATGATGTGACCGCCTGGGTCGAGGTTGCTTTCGACAAGGTGGGCTGGGTGGCATTCAACCCCACGCCGAAAGAGACGGACATTCCACAGGCACAGGTGCCGAAACCGCAGAGTCTTCCGCAGCCGCAGGTGCGGCAGCCCCCGCGATCGGAGAAGAAGAGTGACGACCTGCTCACTCCGGTCGAGCTCGAGAAGCAGAAGAAAGACGAAAAGGGCCTGCTCTTTTCTCTGCCAGGGTGGGTCTACATTCTCGGCCTGAGCGTCCTGATTCCTGCGCTCATGGTGTTCGTGCCGATGCTGATCATCGCTGCGGTGAAACGCCGGCGCGCCCGCCGACGCCGGACGGCCGTGCGCTCGGAGGACCGCGTGGCCGGAGCCTGGGACGAACTGCTCGACCAGTATTCGGAACTCGGCTATTCGGTGATCGGCAAGACCACACGCGTGCACATCGCCGATGACCTCGAGAGGCAAGTTGCCCAGCCGGTGATGCTGCGATCGCTGGCGATCCGCACCGACGAAGCCGTGTTTTCGGGCTGGACGGTGGATGACCAGATCACCGAGCGGGTGTGGACAGAGGCATCCGCCTCCATCGAAGCAGCCCGAGAGGCGGTGACCGGCCTGCGGCGATTCCTCAGCCGCTATCGTGTGCGGAAAGCCCGGGACTGGGCGCTGCGCATGGCCACCAAGAAGAAAATGCCCTGAGCGTCCCCGGGGGAGTGGTGCGTTAGCATTGCTCGACTGACGTACCAACCGGGGAGGGGAGCTGTGTCGGGCGACGAAGACAATCCGCTGCTGATCACCCCCCCACCCGGATTGTTACGGGCTGCGAGCCCGAGCCCCGCAGCCGCTGATGCCGCCCCGGATGAGCCCGAGGAGTTCATCACCCTGCCCCCGGGCATCGCAGACTCGGCCACCCATCGCGTGGTGACGCCGCGGATCGTGGCGTCGCGAGCGCCTGCTGCGGACGATGAGATCGTTTTTTTCCCGGTGATACCGGGTGGTTCGGTGCTCGTTCCGGTGACCGCCCCGGACGCGATCTGTGTCGAAGAACCGCAGCCCGCCGTGAACGAATTGGCCGATGAGCCTCGCCTGAGCGCTCCCCGACATTCGTCGCCTCCCGCGTGGTGCCTCGTGTTGCCCACCGGGCAATCGGTGCCGATCGCGAGTGTAGTGATCATCGGGCGGGATCCGATTGCAAACGTCGCGTGGCCCGGAGCGACGCTTCTGCCAGCGCTCGACCCGGCGAAGTCTCTCTCGAAGACGCACGCTCTGCTCGAAATCGAGGCTGGCTCCCTGTGGGTGCACGATCTCGCCTCGACCAATGGGGTGTTTGTCGCTGCTCACGGTATCGATGCCGTAAAGGTCGAACCAGGCACGAGGGTGGTGGTGCCGGATGGCGCGGAGGTGGAG
>JAYVNU010000065.1:0-2141 GCA_043758345.1 Lacisediminihabitans sp. | reverse complement strand
CGCGGCCACATCGTGGATGGTCGCGCGCCGGCGGCGGCGGTCGTCGGCAGGCATATTCATACTGTAGCGGCAGGGATCCGGGGCACACCGCGCCCGCGTTTTCGAGCGGCGTGTTTGACATCGGCGCCCGCATCTGACTATTCTGGGAACGTTCACAGAACGAGATGGTTTTTTCGCTTCTTCGAAAATATAATTTTTTGCCCAATCTGGGAACGATCCCAGTCTGACGCTGATTCCGGGTAAGAACCGCGGCTCAGCACCCCTGGCCAGACCAATGACGATCGAGGCAGAGTGACTATTTTTTCCCCGGGCGAGCGCACCGCCCGCGTCTCGAGCAGCTATCGCCCGGCCGCCATCGACTTCGGCTGTGACTACAACCCGGAGCAGTGGTCTCCTGAGGTCTGGGTCGAAGACGTCGCCCTCATGCGTGAGATCGGCATCACCGTCGTCGCGATCAATATCTTCGGCTGGGCTCTCATCGAGCAGAGTCCCGGGGCGTTCGATTTCTCTCAGCTCGACTCCGTCATCGAACTGCTGCACGCCAACGGCATCGGGGTCAACCTCGGAACCGGAACTTCGAGCCCTCCGCCGTGGCTGACGACGCTGCATCCGGAGATCCTCCCGGCCGCCGACGACGGGACCACCCGCTGGCCGGGCGGACGGCAGGCCTGGTGCCCGAGCTCCCCGGTATTTCGCGAGTACGCCCTCCGTCTTGTGCGCGAGGTCGGTTCACGCTACGGATCGCACCCGGCGGTGCGCCTCTGGCACGTGTCCAACGAGCTCGGCTGCCACAACGCGCTCTGCTATTGCGATGTCTCGGCGGCTGCCTTTCGCGAGTGGCTCCGCGTGCGCTACGGATCGATCGATGCCGTGAACGCCGCCTGGGGAACCACGTTCTGGAGCCAGCGCTACACCTCGTTGTCAGAAATACTGCCGCCGCGATTGACGCTCTCGACGCCCAACCCGACCCAGGTGCTCGATTTCGACCGCTTCAGCTCCGACGAGGTGCTCTCCTACTACCTCGCCGAGCGCGACGAGCTTCGCGCTCTGACCGAGGCGCCGGTGACCACGAACTTCATGGTGACCGCCCACATCAAGACCCAGGACTACTGGAGATTCGCATCGGAGGTCGACGTCGTCGCGAACGATCACTATGTCGACCACCGTCTCGCGGATCCCCTCCTCGAGCTCTCCTTCAGCGCTGACCTGACCCGCGGACTCGCCCAAGGCGCCCCCTGGCTTCTCATGGAGCAGGCAACCGGGGCCGTGAACTGGCAACCGCGCAATCTCGCCAAGGCGCCGGGCGCGATGATGCGAGATTCTCTGATCCATCTCGCGCGTGGTGCCGACGGGATCTCCTTCTTCCAGTGGCGCGCCTCGGTTCAGGGAAGTGAGAAGTTCCACTCCGCGATGCTCCCCCATGCCGGCATCCACTCGACAACCTGGCGGGAGGTGAAAGAGCTCGGGAAGGTTCTCGGTGCGCTCTCCGAGGTCACCGGATCCCGGGTAGTCGCCGACGTCGCAATCGTCTTCAGCTGGGAGGCCTGGTGGGCCTGCGATCTCGACTCTCGCCCCTCGGAAGAGGTGCGCTACCTCGACCAGGTGCACCGCGCGTATCGTGCTCTTCACGAGTCGGGCATCACCGTCGACGTCGTTGCTCCCGGCGCCGACCTGTCGCCCTACTCTCTCGTCGTCGTGCCGGCTCTCTATCTCGTGCGGGACGAACACGCCGCAGTGGTCGAGGATTATGTCGCGCGTGGCGGCCACGTCGTCGTGACGTATTTCAGCGGCATCGTCGATGAGGATGACCGGGTGCGTCTCGGCGGATACCCCGGCGCCTTTCGACAGCTGCTCGGAATCAGCACCGAGGAGTTCTTTCCGCTCGCCGAGGGTGAGACTCTCGTTCTCGATGATGGATCGACCGCCAGCATCTGGAGCGAGAACACGACTGCGACCAGCGCAGAGGTCGTCGCCGCGTACGCGAGCGGCACTCTGCACGGGCGCGCGGCGATCACCCGTAACGAATATCAGAAGGGTGTCGCCTGGTATGTCGGCACGTCACTCGACGCGGTCTCGTTCGCGGACCTCCTGCAGCGAGCGGCGGCGGATGCCTCGGTGCCGACCTCCCCGCGTGTCGCCGC
>JAYVNU010000064.1:0-2143 GCA_043758345.1 Lacisediminihabitans sp. | reverse complement strand
TTCCGATCCCGGTGCCGGTCGCGTACTACTCCTTCGGCGGCTGGAAGGACTCACTGTTCGGCGACACGAAGGCCTACGGAGCCGACGGATTCCACTTCTTCACCCGCCAGAAGGCGGTCACCCGTCGCTGGCTCGACCCGTCTCATGCGGGTGTGAATCTGGGGTTCCCGCAGAACTGACCTCAGAGTCGACCGGGATCGTCCGCGACCGCAGGCTCGCGGCCACCGTCGTCGCGGTGATCGTGACGAGTGCGCCGAGCAGCAGGGCGGCATCCTCTCCGGGGGCGAGCAGGTGCAACTGCACTCCGAGCGCCGCGGCGGCGACAGGAACACCGAGTTGCCCGGCCGACATCACCGCGAGCAGTAGCGGGAGTCCGGTGGCGCGGGCGGCGAGATGTGCCACGATCCCGGCGAGGCCGAGGCAGACCCCGAGCAGGATCATCGCCGGATGCGCCGCGAGGTGCGCGAGGTTGATGGATGCCCCGAGCCAGACGAAAAACACCGGGCCGAAGAAGCCCTCCGTGATGCCGAACAGCTGACGGGCGAGGCGCCGCGGTTCGCCGATGGCACCGACGACGAGCCCGAGTGCGAAGCCGGCGAGCATGATCGAGACGTGAGTGAATCCGGCGACGGCAGCGAGAGCGAAGAGCAGCAGAAGGTTGGTTCGAAGCTCGAGTGCGAAGCGGCGGCGCTCCGAATACTGGTGGAGCCGGCGCCGCAATCCACGCTTGTCGAGCTCGCGCAGCAGGAAGAAGAGCACGACAGCCGAACCGGCGATCGCCAGCACGCCGATGCTGGCCGGGAGCGCATTCGCCGGGTCGATGGCGAGCGGAAGCGCCACGATGCAGACGACGTCGGCGATCGCGACCTGGGCCGTGAGCTGCAGCACCGAGGGTCCGGACATCCGCAACGACGCGACGATCGGAAGCACGAGGGCCGCGGATGATGACGCGATCAGCACCCCGTAGAGTACGGCGTGACCGGTGCCGAAGACCGCCGACAGCAGCGTGGCGAGAATCGCGGCCGCGACCCCCACCAGGGCCGCACCGAGGGTACTTCGGGCGAGGGCCGCTCGCACCGCCGGATCTCGCACCGGCACCCGTGACCCGACCACGAACATCGAGAGTCCGAAGCCGATGCTCGCGAGAAGCGTGAACGTCGGCTCCGAGGCATCCACGAGCTTTACCCCGGAGATACCGATGACGAGGCCGCCGAGGAGTTCTCCGATGACGACCGGGATGTTCCAGCCGGGGCGGGAGGCGAGCAGTGGTCCGAGCAGGCCGACGGCGGCGACGAGCGCGAGGGTTGCGAAACTCACGCGGATACTTCCGCCGGCCAAGCTGGCATCGGTGGTCGGGCCTGCCTCGGTGGTCGGGCCTGCTTCGGTGGTCGGGCCTGTCGAGACCCTACCCTCGACCTACTTCGACGCGGCACTCTCGACAGCATCGCTTCGCCTCGCTCCGATGTGGCCGAGTCGCACTCCGGATGCCTCGGCAAGCTGCTCGATCGTCTCGGCATCGTGACGACGGGCGGCGTGCACGACGATCGCGGCGCAGGCCTCCGAGTCGGCGAGCGCATCGTGGTGGGCGAAGTCTTCGAAGCCGGCGGCCATCGCCGCGACCGGTAACCGATAGGAGTCGAGGCTGTAGGTCTTGCGCGCGACCTGGAGGCTGCAGAGGTAGCTGAACGCCGGCACCTCGACGAAGCTCGCGACGCACGCCGCCGTGATGACCCCCATGTCGAACGAGGCGTTATGGGCGACGAGGTGATCATCGCCGGCGAACGCGACCAGGTCGGGGAGCTGCTCGCTCCAGAGCAGTGCGTCGATGACATCCGGGGCCATGATCCCGTGGATGCGCGTGTTCCACTCGTTGAAGAAGTCGTGGCCGAGTGGCGGCTTGATGAACCATTTCGCAGTGTCGACCACCATGCCATCGCGCACCTTCACGAGCCCGACCGAACACGCCGACGCGCTCGACGAGTTGGCGGTTTCGAAGTCGATCGCGGTGAAGTCGAGGCTCATGGACTGCATCGTCTCACGCACTGCCGACCGTGGCCGGTCTGACCCGCCCCGCGCCCCCATAACTGCCCAACCCGCCCCGCGCCCCCATAACTGCCCAACCCGCCCTCGCGTCGCGTACCCC
>JAYVNU010000063.1:0-2143 GCA_043758345.1 Lacisediminihabitans sp. | reverse complement strand
CGCGAGCGTCGCTCGGGATCCATCGTCAACATCTCGTCGATCGGTGCGCGCATCTCGCCGGCCGGATCCGGGTACTACGCGGCGTCCAAGGCGGCCCTCGAGAGCCTGTCGGGGTCCCTTCGCAAAGAACTCGAACCGCTCGGGATCAGCGTGATCGCCGTGGAGCCGGGATCCTTCCGGACCGACTTCGCCGGTCGCTCGCTCGCCCAGTCCGCCGAGCCGATCGCCGACTATGCAAAGACGGCCGGTGTTCGGCGCAAGGAGAACGACACCGTGCACGGCACGCAGCCGGGCGATCCGGTGAAGGCGGCGGAGGCCATCATCCGGGTGGTCGAATCCCCGGATGCGCCGTTCATGCTGCTGCTCGGCGGGGACTCGCTCACCCAATTCCGCGGCACTCTCGATGCGCTTCGGGCGGATTCGGATGCCTGGGAGACGACGAGCCGCGGCACCGGGTTCGCGAACGGCTGAGTCAGACGGTGCGCTGCAGGCTGCGATTGCTCGGCCCTCCGGCGAGAAGCCAGCTCCCCGCGGCGATGACCAGCGGGAGCGCGATCGCCGTCGCAGCGATCTGCAGCCAGGGCGGGGTGAACGGAAGGGTGCTTCCCGGCAGGCCGAGGGCGAGTGCCGGCAGCAGACCGAGAAGCGCGCCGAGCACGGTGCCGAGACCGGCGAGCACGAGGGTCTGCCAGAACGCGAAGGCACGACGGGTCGTCGGGCGGGCGCCGAGCGAGTCGAGGGTGGCATCATCCTTCCGTCCGTCGAAGCGAGCGGGGCCGATCGCGACCGCGGACGACCCGATCGCGATGACCGCGCTGATGCCGAGGAGTATCCAGGCGATCGCGTTGGTTGCCGAGCTCGGGCCGTTCTCGATGCTGAGCGACTCGCCGGACGGCAGCGCGGTCTGTCTGGCAGTCGCAGCTCGGGCAGCATCGAGTTGGGATGTCGTGGGCGCCGTCTTCAGAGCGGCGAGGACCATCGCCTGTGCATAGGGCAAGCCGAGGCGATCAGCGGTCGCCCTGGGGAGGAAGACACCGAAGTTGATCGGGTGCACCGGTTGATCCACTACCGCAGCAACCGTCTGTACTGAAACGGGATCGTTGGAAAACTGAGCATTCTCCTCGAGCTCCTTCTTCGACCAGTGGTCGATTTCGATCCGACCGTCGCTCACGTAGTTCGGGTACAGGGCGACGGCATTCCCGGCGGCGAGCGCCGCGTGGGCCTCTGGCGACGCCTCGCGACCGAGAACCAGGCTCAAGTCCGCGGCATCACCCACCCACAACCGGGCACCGTACGAAGTGGAGCTCATCAGGAAATTGTTCCCGAGACAGCGCGGATCATCTTCCAGACGAGTGATGGTGGCCGAACCGGGATTCACAACATAGTCCGGAGAGCGACTCACGAGCGGGCAGACATTTTTCGCTGGAATCGTGAGCACCGGATACCCCTCGCGCGACGCCGAGGCGAGCGGATCAGCGGACATCATCGGAGTGCCGACGAATCCGTCAAAATCGGGCACGGCGCTCAACACACGGGTCCGAGCCCCGGGAAGATTATCGGTGATCGCCGAGACGAAAGGGCTGGAATCGTTCGACCTCACAATTGATGAGCCCGCGGGGTCCGGATACCACAGCGACGAGGAGACCTGACCCGTGATCGTCGTGAACGTGTATGAGGAGACGCTTGCTGCCTGTGCAGATGCGGCCGTGCACATGGCGAATACGGCAACGAAGACCGTGGTGAGGATGGCGGTGAACGCCGGAACCGACCGCGCCGGGTTTCGCGCGGCATCCCGGGCAGCGAGCCTCGCGCCGAGCTTCGCCCGCCCGAACAGGGAAGCGACGAACCGAAGCACCACGGGGCCGCAGAGCGCGAGGCCGAGTTGCGCGATGATGGGGCCGGCAATGACTGCGACCGTCAGGATCTGCGCGGATCGACCCCCGTTGTGGCCAATCGTTCGCCCGAGACTTGCGAGATATGCGAGGCCGATACCCGCGACGAGAGCGAGCAGGATACCGATGGCGAGCACGAGGATCCCTACCAGCGGTCTGCGCCTGCTCGGCCTCGGCGGACGGCGTGCACCACGAAGCGCACCGACGATATCCATTCGGGAAGCGGTCACCGCCGGTGCAAGCGCCGCGAT
>JAYVNU010000062.1:0-2147 GCA_043758345.1 Lacisediminihabitans sp. | reverse complement strand
TATCAGTACGTGCGTGGGAGCGACTTCTACAGCCGTGCTCGGGAACGTATCGCCGCGTCGCCGAGTGTGAGACTGCACTCCGGGGTGACGGCAGCCGGCATCCACAGGGATGACGGCGTCGTGCGAGTACAGACCGATCACGGGGAACTCGTAGTTCGCCAGGTCATCGATACCCGGCCGCGTGCAACGGACGCGCTGCTCTACCAGAGCTTCAGCGGTGTCGAGATCGAGAGCCAGAATCCACTTCCGTTCGACAGTGGAGAGGTCGGGCTGATGGATGCCATGGCTGCCGATTCCGGGGGAATGCACTTCCGGTACACGCTGCCCCTCGACGAGCACCGTGCCCTGGTGGAGTGGACCCGGTTCGCCAGATCACCCGTCCCATTCGACGTGCTCGCGGCCGAGCTCGGTGCGGAGCTCGCGCGGCTCGGTCTCGGCAGAGCGCGAGTGATCCGCAGAGAGCAGGGTGTGCTTGCAATGGGTGGCGCCACGCCCGGCCCGATACCGATCGCGGGAGTCCACCTGGCCGGTGTCGGCGGCGGGGCGCTCCGGGCGGCATCCGGGTACGGATTTCTTCGCATGCAGAATTGGGCGCGGATGTGTGCGGCTCGCCTCGATCGCGGCGAACCGGCCATCGGGCATCCTCCGGAACCGTGGCTGCGGCGTTCGATGGATCGACTGTTCCTTCAGGCGGTCCGCACAGACCCCGAGCGAACGCCGGAGTATTTCATGGCCCTCGCCGGTGGTGTTTCCGCGCCGAGCCTCGTGCGGTTCCTGAGCGATGGAGCGCGCCCCGACGACTATCTGCGCCTCATCGCTGCGCTGCCGACACTGCCATTCATCCAGCAGCTCTTCAGGCGCCCCACTGTCGATGCGTCATTCGAACGGGTTGCGTCGTGAGTACCCCAGCCCTGCGACGCGTCCGCTCATCTCTCACCTTCGAGACAGTGCTGTTCTCCGTCGGAGCGATCCTGGTGATCCTCGCCATCGCTCTCCGACTCCCCACGCCGCCGGTCGGCGTACAGGTCGCGGTGCTCGGCATCCTCGTCGCGGTGCTCGGCATCCCGCACGGGGCGCTCGACCCGCTGATCGCGCGCCGGGCCGGGCTGTGGTCGTCAGCGCGCAGATTCGTGCTCTTCAACGTGGGCTACATCGCGATCGTCGGGGTCGTGGTTGCCGTCTGGCTGGTCGCCCCGACGGCGAGCCTCGTCGTCTTCCTGGTCGTGTCGGGCATCCACTTCGGCGCCGACTGGAACACCCGCCGCAGCATCCCATTGAGGGCAGTCACGGGCCTCGGGTTGCTGACGCTTCCCGCCCTCGCCCATCACGACGACGTGTCTGCGATCTATGGGACGCTGGCCGGAAGCGGAGGGATGTCAGTGGCCGCAGCGCAGACCTGGCTCGGCCCGTTCGCGGTCGCCGCGATGCTCATCGGCGCGCTCGTCGCATTGCGCCGCCGCCCGGCCGATGCCCTCGAGATCACACTCGCCGCGGCACTCGCCCTGATCGCGCCACCGCTCGTCTTCTTCGCCGTCTATTTCTGCGCGCTGCACAGCGCACGGCATCTGCGCACCGGCTTCGCCGCGGAACGTGCTGCCGGGCGGCTGGCGGTCGTGATCACCGTTGTCTACACGGTGGTGCCGGTCGTGGCATCCGTGATCCTGTTCGTGCTGTTCTCGAATGCGCCAGCCGGTAGTGTCGCCGTGCCGAGCGACGTCATCCTCAGGCTGGTATTCATCGGACTCGCAGCCCTGACGGTGCCGCACATGGTGCTCATCGGCTTAGCGGAGCGCGAACGCCCACCGCGAACGGATGCCCGGCCGGTCGCGGCATCCGCGTAAGATTCTCTGGTGCCTCACGTGATCAAGACCCCCTACACGATCGATGTGTTTGACCTCATGCACCGCCCGGGCGAGATGCGCGAGCGTGCTTTCGATATCACCGTTCCGGAAGGCTTCGGCAACGCCGTCATTGGTGTCGCCGAAGGCAGTAAGCTGCACGCGAATCTGCGTATGGAGTCGCTTCACGACGGAATTCTGGTGAGTGCGGATGTCGATGGCATAACGTCCGGCGAGTGCGTTCGGTGTCTGATCGACATCGCCCAACCGTTTCAGGTCGAATTCCAGGAGCTTTTCGCGTACTCTCAA
>JAYVNU010000061.1:0-2149 GCA_043758345.1 Lacisediminihabitans sp. | reverse complement strand
GTCGTCGCGCAGCACGCTTCGCAGCATCCGCCGCGCCTCCCACCGGAACGGCGCTCGCGCTTCGTCGTGCTGCAGCACCAGGTTCCCACCGGGGTCGGTGTAGCGCTTCTGTAGATCGACGAGTTCCCCGGCCTGCAGCAGCGCAACCGTACTGTCGGTGACCTGGTCGATCAGGCGTACAAGAGACGTCGGTCCGGTCAGCTCACTCGCGATCAGGCGCTGCTCGCTCGCGGCCAGAATCGACTTTTGGGCGGCGCGGGTGACGACCAGCGGACGGGACGGGCCATCCAGCAGACCGCTCAGTACGTCCGCAGCCGCGCGAGGGCGGCCGATCCGCTCCGCTGACTCCTGCATCCGCTGCAGTCGACCTGGCTCACTGAGCACCTGGTCGATCTTCCATCCGATCGTCGAGGTGATGTTGCAGCGCACAGCAGCCCCCTGCTCCATCAGGTAGTCGCCGTTGCGCACCTCCTGGCCGGGGATGGGGTTCACCAGCACCATCGGGAGCCCGGCGGCCATGCACTCCGAGGCGGCGAGTCCGCCCGGCTTGCCGACGAACAGGTCGGCGTCACGCAGCAACTGTGGCATCTCCGGTGTGAACCCGAGCACGCGGTACCGACCGGCCGCTGGCGCCACGAGCTGGGTGATGCGCTGCTGCAGCTCTTCATTGCGCCCACAGACCACCGTGGCTACGAAGGGGGAGCGCAGCTGCAGCGTTTGCCGAACGACCGCGACGGCGTAGTCGCCGCCGGCGGCACCGGCCGAGATCAGCAGTTTCGGTGTCCCGGTGTGGTCGGCCACGGGCGCCTGCACATCTGGCGCGGCGATCGGGATACCGGTGACCGTCACGCGGTCGGGGGGTAGGCCGAGCGCGGTCAGCTGAGCCCTTCCCTCCTCCCTCGCCAGGAAGAGCGCGTGGAATGCGCTCGTGAGCCACAGCCCCTGGAAGTCGTAATCCGTCGTGACGACGGCAGTCCTCGCGTCGATCACGCCGCGCAGCAGAAGCGAAGCCACCAGTTGTGCCGGCAGGAAGTGGGTGCACACGATCGCGGTCGGCCTGAAACGCTTGATAGCGCTGACGGAGGGGGACCCATTAGCCCGCGTCCAGGGGTCGATCAGACCGCGGCGACGGAACGGCGGGTCGCTGAGGTCGTAGCCCCATTCCACCAGCCACGGGGCGCCGTCGACCAGCGCGAAATAGCCCTTTCCGAGCAGATCGCGATACAGCACATTGCTCTCCTGCAGCACATCCACCACGCGTACTTCGTCGATGTCGCCGCGCGCCGCGCAGGCCTGCTGCACCGCCGCCGCGGCGCTGTTGTGCCCCGATCCCACCCCGGCGGAAAGGATGAGTAAGCGCTCGCGCCCGGCGGTGTTGGGGTCTCGTGCCGACGTCCTGCGCATGAAGCGATGCTAGCGGGCGCCCTCCCGCCCGTGCCCGGGAGTACCGATGATCCTGGGGCAAAATATGCACTGGCAAATCGGCCGCATGGCGGCCACCGATTCCGAAGTCGAAATCTTTCGTTGCGGCCAGTTCAGAAAGGACGCCATTAACTGGCATGCTCATTCTCGGCACCCGTCCGCTCCGCAGCGCCGTGGCGGAAGACCGCTTCATCCTCAGCGGAGAAGAGGATGTCTTCGAGCCGAGGATGACCTTCCACGGGTCCGCTATGCGGAGATCACGGGATGGCCCGGTGAGCTGAGCACGGAACACATCGGTTGGACCGGCGACATCGCCGCGTTCGCACCGACAGCCGCCTACCTTTATGACGTCGAGCCTTTTCTTCACGACTGGCTGCGTGATGTGGATGAGAGGCAGAGCCATCCCGGCGGCGTCGTTCCGTTCGTCGTACCCGACGCGATCAAGTACCTCGGCGTTCGCTCCCACCACGGAAATGGCGACACTCCGACGGCGGTCTGGAGCGACGCGGCCGTCTGGGTGCCCTGGACGCTGTGGGAGGCCTACGGCAACCGGGCAGCACTCGACTCCCGGTTCGGCGACTGGCTCGACCTCGACGCTCCACCGGAAGCGCCGGACCAGGCGAAGGCAGACCCCTCCGTCGCGGCGACGGCGGGTGGATATCGGTCGGCGCGGCTCGCCGCCGATGCGGCGGCCGTGCTCGGGCGCACGTCCGACCGAGAGGAGTTC
>JAYVNU010000060.1:0-6859 GCA_043758345.1 Lacisediminihabitans sp. | reverse complement strand
CGGACGGCGAGATCGCGGCGCAGATCGAACGGGTGGCGAAAGAGGAGAACGTGCTGCGGATGCTGCGCTCGAGCGCCTACGAGACGGCCGGTGACGAGGTGGTCGACGAGTACATTCGGCGGACCGCCGCACTCGCGACCGGCTCCTCGACCGGCGCCGTGCGCTTCGTCTATAGCGCGATGCACGGTGTCGGGTGGGAAACAGCGAAGCGCGTGTTCGCCGCGGCCGTCTTCGCCGCGCCGATCGTCGTGGCCCGGCAGATCGAGCCCGACGCGACATTCCCAACGGTCGCTTTCCCGAACCCCGAGGAGCCGGGGGCACTCGACCTAGCGTTCGAGACGGCGACGGCGGCCGACGCCGACGTGGTCATCGCGAACGACCCGGACGCCGATCGTCTGGCGGTCGGCATCCCGAGCGCGTCGGGCTGGGAACGCCTCAGTGGCAACGAGGTCGGTGCGCTGCTCGGCTGGCGCGCCGCCGAACGTCTATCGGCGCTCGGACCCGAGGGGACGCTCGCGGCCTCTCTCGTCAGCTCACCGGCGCTGGCGGAGATCGCCCGTCAGTACGACCTCGAGTATGTCGACACCCTCACGGGATTTAAATGGGTCTCGAGGGTTCCGGGCCTCTCGTTCGGATTCGAGGAGGCGCTCGGCTATCTCGTCGACCCCGGCAAGGTGCGCGACAAGGACGGCATCTCGGCCGCCGTCGAGTTCTTGAGCCTCATCGCCGAGTTGAAGGCGGCCGGCAAGACACTACACGACCACCGACTCGACTTCGCTGCCAGATTCGGCGCGTTCGCCTCGGCCCAGGTGTCGGTGCGGGTGACCGACCTGGCCGAGATCGGCACGACGATGGAACGTCTTCGGGGCGACATCCCCGATTCGATCGCGGGCGTCGCGGTATCGAGCGTCGACGATTTCCGCGACGGTTTCGGCGCGCTTCCGGCGAGCGACATCCTGCGCTTCTGGCTGGCCGACGGATCCCGGGTCATCGTGCGTCCGAGTGGGACCGAGCCAAAGCTCAAGGTCTATCTCGATACGTCGAGCTCCGAGGGAACGGCCGGGGAACGCATCGCGGCGGCGACTTCAGCGGTCGAAAACCTCGCGGCGGGCGTGCCAGACCTTCTCGGCTGAGTACCCGAGGGCGAATGAGATCTCGGCGGCGGCGGCCCGCGCCCGGTCCTCGACGGCGTGCTCGCCACTCGAAGAGAAGCTGGTCGCGACGTACGGCACCGTGAGGGCCGCCACCGCGAATCCTGCCGCACCGAACACCGGGAAGACGAGATCGGTGATGCCCGGCTGGAGGTGGTCTGCCCGTCGTTCAAAGCCGCGCTCTCGCACTGTTTTGAGCACTGTGTCGAGCGCTGTCGTGGCTAGCACTGCCGTGGCGAGCACTGTGTCGAGCACTGTCGTGGCTAGCGCTGTCGTGCCGAGCGCCTTCGACTCCGCGTCCGCACCGGACCCCGTCCGAGCATCCGGAGCGGCGAACGCCGTGAGCACCGCGCCGGTCGCCGTCGACTCGATCGGGAAGTCGGCACCGACCCGCACGCGAAAACCGAAGCTCGCGGGGCTCTCAGCCTGGGCGATGATGAGGATGCGTCCGCCCTCGAGCACTCCGAGGTTGCAGGACTGCGCGAGCTCATCGGCGAGCGCGCGCATCGGGCCGAGAGCCGCGGCGGCGAGCCCACGCACCGGATCATGACGGTGGGCGAGCTCGAACATCATCATCGAAAGCGTGTAAAGGCCGGATGCCTGGTCGCGATAGAGATATCCGCGCGCCTCGAATGTCTGAAGCACCCTGAACACCTGCCCGACCGAGCGGCCGACCCGTTCGGCGATCGCGCCCTGCCCGAGACCCGCGGACTGCCCGGCCAGCAGTTCGAGGATGTCGAGCGCCTTGTCGAGGGCCGGAACCGAGTAGTCCGGGGATGTCATTTCAGCGGGAGGCCGACATCGCGGCGACCATGCGCCGCGCAATGATGCGATTGATGTCGTCGGGCACCGGCTGCGGCCCGGTGCCGAGGCTCGCGGCAGAGCCCGCGATGCGTTCGAGTGACAGCGCCTGCAGCAGGAATCCGAGGTCCATCGATTCGAGCGAGTTACCGCGCGGGTTTCGACCGGCGAGGTTCACCATTCGACCATCGGCGACGAGGATGACATGCCGTCCATCGACGAACTCGATCCGCTCGAGCGAATCCTCGACCGTGACGACGCTGGTGGCCATCGCCTTGAGTGCCGGCACGTCGATCTCGGTCGGGAAGTGGCCGCTGTTGGCGAGCACCGTTCCGGATTCCATGGCGGCGAACTCGGCCGCTCCGAGCACGCCGGGATGGCCGGTGGCCGTGACGAAGGTCTGCCCCCAGCCAGCGAGCTCACCGATCGGAGCGACGCGATAGCCGTCGAGCGCCGCCTCGAACGCCGTGAGGTCGTCGATCTCCGCGACGGCCACCTTGCCGCCGAAGGCACGAAGGTATTGCGCGATGCCGCGGCCGCACCATCCGTAGCCGACGACTACGAACCGGCGTCCCGGGATCATCAGCGCGGTGATGCGCGTGAGGCTCTCGACGACCGACTGGCCGACGGCGTGCCGATTCTCGCCGATGGCCTTCAGCGGGCTGTCGTTGATCACGATCACGGGGAACGGCACGCGACCCGCGTAGTCTCCACGCAGGCGGGTGCCGCCGGACGTCGTCTCCTCCGTGGCCCCGATCACCGAATCGGCGAGCCCGCGCTCGACGAGCCCTGCGATGAGATCGGCTCCGTTGTCGAGGATCATCGTCGGCCGCGCGTCGAGCACACCCTCGACGTTGGCCAGATGCTGCGGCATGGTGTCGGCGCGGGTTCCGAAGATCGTCATCCCCTGCGCGAGAAGGGCGGCGACGGTGTCGTCCTGGGTCGAGCCGTGGTTGCCGGTCGCGACGATCTCGGCGCCTCCGGCGGAGAGCACCTCGAGCAGCACAGCCGTCTTCGGCTCGAGGTGGATGGCGACGCCGATGCGCTGGCCGCTGAACGGCTTCGACGCCGAGAAGGCCTCCTTCGCGTCCGCGAGCAGCCGCATGCGGGAGCGGATCCAGGCGAGTCGTTGCTCACCGAGTTCACGCAGTTCTGGGGTAGGGGTCACGACGGTCATCTGTCTCCGGTGCGGGATCGACCGCACCCTCACACTACTCCCGTACATTCACCAGTGAAAGTATTTTTTGCCGACGAAAGCTAGCCGAGGGCCGCCTCGAGCTTCCGGGAGAGTTCGGCGGTGTCGAAATAGTTCTCGATGACAATCACATCCGCGTTTGTCACACCGATCGCCTCGACGAACTCCGCGGAGGTCAGGATGATCTGGGCGTCGGAAGCGACATTCTTGAGGGAGGCGATGTCGGCGGCCGTGACATCCGCCTCCAGCCCGAGGCGTGCGAGCACGCGCTCGGCGTTCACCTTGAGGATGCCGGATGTTCCGATGCCTGCCCCACAGATCGCGATGATCTTCACGCTGCCGCCCTCATGGTGCCGCCCTCATACTGCTTCGGCCATAATCCGAAGCACTTCGGCGGTCGTCGTCGCGGCCGCGAGCTCGTCTACCGCGTTGCTGTCGTTGAAGATGTTCGCGATGGCCGCGATCGAGTCGAGATGGGCCGCCGGCGACTTGATCGCCAGGCCGAGCACGACGAGCACCGGATCATTGTGCGGATGCCCGAACGCGACCGGGGTGGCGAGCGTCACGACGGCGAGACCGTCGCCGAGCACGTCGGGGCCGGGCCTGGCGTGCGCGAGCGCGAGCCCCGGCGCGATGACGACGTAGGGACCGTGCTCCTCGATCATGCGGATCATCTCCCGCGCGTATCCCGGCTTCGCGACGCCGGCGGCGGTCAGCGCACGCCCAGCCTCACGAACGGCTGCGCGCCAGTCGGACACCTCTGCGCCGAGGATGATCGCGGACTCGGACAGCGGCGGAAGTGCCACCTCAGGCCTCTTCGAACCCGGCGACGATCAGGTCGGCGAGTTCCTCGCGGTCTTCGAGGGGGAGAAAACTCGCCGCGGCGGCATTCAACTGGAACGTCTCGACGTCGGCCAGCTCGTAGTCGAAGGCCTCGGCGAGGAGGGCGAGCTCGCGGCTGAGCGTCGTATTGCTCATGAGACGGTTGTCGGTGTTCACGGTGACCCGGAATCCGAGCTGGTAGAGCAGATCGAAGGGGTGATCGACGAGCTCGTCGCCCCACTGCTCGATCGCGCCGGTCTGCAGATTCGATGATGGACTCAACTCGAGTGCGATCTGCTGATCTTTCACCCACTGCGCGAGGCGACCGAGCTCGACGTAGGTGTTCTCGACATCCTCGCGGTCGATCGTGACGTCTTCGGCGATGCGAACGCCATGCCCGAGACGCAGTGCGCGCCCGTCGAACAGTGCGCTGCGGATGCTGGCGAGCCCATCAGCCTCGCCGGCATGGACGGTGCGCGGCATGAAGTGCTCCGCGAGGTATTCGAATGCCGAACGCAGGTTCGACGGCGGAAAACCGGCCTCGGGACCGGCGATGTCGAAACCGACGACGCCGTTATTGCGGTGCCGCACGGCGAGCTCCGCGATCGCGAGCCCGTCACCGGTGTGGCGCATCGCGCTCACCAGCTGGCCGACGCGGACGCGGTGACCTCCGTGCCGAGCGTCGTCGATGCCGTTCTGGATCCCCTCCTGAATCGCCTCGACGACCTCGTCGAGGGTGAGACCGTTCTGGAGATGCTGCTCGGGTGCCCAGCGGATCTCGCCGTAGATCACGCCGTCAGCGGCCAGATCCTGCACGAATTCGCGGGCGACGCGACTGAGACCTTCGCGGGTCTGCATCACGCCGATGGTCACATCGAAGGTCGTGAGGTAAGCGACGAGGTTGCCGGAGTCGGCGCTGTCGAAAAACCAACGACCGAGCGAAGCCGCGTCCGTCGATGGCAGCTCGAGTCCGACCCCGTCGGCCAACTCGATGATCGTCTGCGGACGGAGCCCGCCGTCGAGGTGGTCGTGCAGTGAGACCTTCGGTAGGGCGGTGATGTTCGCCCCGCCACCCGGCATGAGGAAATCCTGGGGAACAGTGTTCATGCGCCAAATCTATCGGTGGGAGGGGCCGCTAACCTGATCGAATGACGCACAGGATCATCCTCGACTGCGACCCCGGCCACGATGACGCGATCGCTCTGCTGCTCGCCCACGGAAATCCGGAGATCGAGTTGCTCGCCGTGACCACCGTGCACGGAAACCAGACCATCGAGAAGGTCACCCGCAACGCGCTCGCGGTCGCCACGATCGCGGGGATCACGGGAGTGCCGTTCGCCGCCGGAGCCCACCGCCCGCTCGTGCGGACTGCTGAGACCGCGGCATCCATTCACGGAGAGTCTGGGATGGACGGGCCGCAACTCCCCGCGCCCTCTTTCGACGTCGTCGAGAAGCATGCCGTCGACCTGATCATCGACACCATCATGCAGAACGAGCCGGGCACGATCACCCTCGTGCCGACCGGGGCGCTGACGAACATCGCGCTCGCCGTTCGCAAGGAGCCGCGGATCGCCGCGCGGGTCAAGGAGGTCGTGCTCATGGGTGGCGGCTACCACAGCGGCAACTGGAGTGCCGCGGCCGAGTTCAACATCGTCATCGACCCGGAGGCTGCGCACATCGTCTTCAACGAGGGCTGGAAGCTCACTATGGTCGGGCTCGACCTTACCCACCAGGCACTCGCGACACCGGATGTCGTGGCCTCGATCGCCGCGATCGGTACGACCCCAGCACGCTTCGTCGTCGAGTTGCTGGAGTTCTTCGGCGCAACCTATCTCGAGGCGCAGGGATACGAGCATCCGCCCGTGCACGATCCGTGTGCCATCGCCCTCGTCATCGACCAGAGCGTGATGGAGGTGGTGCGGGTGCCCCTCGACATCGAGCTGACGGGCACGCTGACCGTCGGGATGACGGTCGCCGACTTCCGTGCTCCGGCGCCGGATTCCTGTACGACGTACGCCGCGACGAAGCTCGACCGGCCGAAGTTCTGGGCACTCATCGTGGATGCGCTCGAGCGCATCGGCGAGCCCGCGCGGTAGATCGCCCGCGCCGCCCGCGAAGTACGCCGTTCGGCCCCCTATCAACGGCCACGATCGACGGATGACCGCTCGACAGAACTGCCACCGGGGCTCGCGTCGCGCGACTTCACCGTGACCTCTGCGCTCGCGGTCGGGGTCGCGGCGAAACGACTGTGAGGGCCGGAAGTGCAGGCGCCATTCTGGGGCGTGAGGTCCCTCGGCTCGGAGGTATCCACTCTTTCGCTTGCCCAGGCCTATTCGTCTCGGATGCCGACGGGGCTCTTCTTTTCCCACGTCACCGCCGCTCAGCTGCCTGGCATTCCGTTGCCGCTGTCCCTCGAGGCTCCAAGAACACTGGATGTGTCGACGACGGTAGGGCAGGCGATCCCGGCCGGAAAGGATCCCGGACGGAAAGTGGGTGCGCGGTCATCGGCTGCAGATAGACCCGTGCGGCATCGTCATGGTCGAGGGGATTCCGGTGACCTCGCGCGCACGAACCTGGTGCGATCTCGCGACGTTGCTAGCGGCGGAAGGCCCGGTCGCCGCCGGAGACTTCCTGATCTGGTGGCGACATCCGCCATCCGTCCGGCTGGACGCCGCCGAGCTCGTCGACATGGTCGGGAGACATCCCGGTCGTCGCAATCACGCCGTGCTCCACGAGCGCGTGCCGGTGCTCTCCGATCGGGCGGATTCACCGCCGGAGTCGAAGATGCGTTGGCGGTTCATCCTCGCCGGCGCGCCGGGGCCCGAGGTCAATATCCCTGTCATTGACGACGGCCGCGTGTTCGTCGGGCAGCCCGACCTGCGATTTCCGA
>JAYVNU010000059.1:0-6893 GCA_043758345.1 Lacisediminihabitans sp. | reverse complement strand
GCCACCACGGACGGTCGGCGGGAGAGGAGAGGTGGGAGTGCGTCGTACTCCGGCGGCGCAAGGCGAGCACTCTGTTCGAGGGCGCGAAGCTCGCGGCGAGAAATAGTGCGCTCTTCGACCGGCGCGGCGTGGATATCCGCGACGGGAGCCTCAGCCGGAGTCGAGTGCGCGGCATCGAGGTGCCGGAGCGGCGCCCCCTGGGTGCGATAGTCGAGGTCGGCCGCGCGCTGGACCGGGGGCGGGCTCGCCGGTGCGAACGACGCACGTCGGCCTTCCGGACTGAAGTCACGAACACGAAAGACCGCCTGCTCGCCAGCCTCTGCCGTCTCGTCCCGGGGCGGGACGGCTGAGAGCGCGCGACGCCTCGAAACGGAGCTATCGGGAGTCGGATGCTGGATTCGTCCCTGGGTCGAGTAGTTCAGCGGCTCAGGGGCGGCGACGTACTGGGATGCGGACCGGGGCGCCGCTCCTGTGGATTGCGGATCAGCCGGATCGTACTCGGCCGCCGCCGGCTGCTGCGCGCGCTGTGCACGGCGACCCCCGGGAAGAGGCGTGGCGAGGGAGCGAGTCGCTGCGTCGTCGGTCGACGATGTGGGAGCCGAGGTCGAATCCGCGCGGCGCGCATCAGCATCCCATCCTTCACGGGCGAAACCGCCGAAGGAAGACTCTGAGGCGTTGTCGGATGCGTTTTCGGGTGCGACATCCACGTGACCGTCTGCTGATGCGCCGCGTTCGTTCTGTCGAACCTGTCGCCTGCTGAGTGGCGGCTGATCTTGCCAGGCTGTCATGTAGAACTCCGATACAGGTGGTGTTTGGAGATGTATTGAACGACACCGTCGGGGACCAAATACCACACCGGGTAACCCCGGCTTACTCTGCTGCGGCAATCCGTTGATGAGATTGCGAGGGCGGGGACTTCGAGCAAGCTTACGTCCGACTCAGGTAAACCGGAAATGGTCAGAGGGTGTCCGGGGCGTGAAACTGCAACGAAATGCGCAAGCGACCAGAGCTCACGAACGTCTTTCCAGTCGAGAATCTGGGCGATTGCATCCGCTCCCGAGATGAAGTACAGCTCGGCATCGGGGTGCTGCGCGCGTAGGTCGCGAAGGGTGTCGATCGTGTAGGTCGGGCCGGTGCGATCCATGTCGACGCGGCTCACGGTGAACCTCGGATTGGATGCCGTCGCGATGACGGTCATCAGGTAGCGGTGTTCGCTCTCGGTCACGCCGCTCTTCTGGTAGGGCATTCCCGTCGGGACGAAGAGCACCTCATCGAGGTCGAACGACTGTGCAACCTCGCTCGCCGCAACGAGGTGACCGTGGTGGATCGGATCGAAGGTTCCACCCATTACACCGATCCGCTGGCGTCGTCGCCCGGTCTCGGCCACCATTTGCGATCAGCCTTTAATGCTCTGTCGTGTGATCGGAACCATGACCGCCTGCGCCGTGACCGGCAGTGCCGTGGGCCGTGGCGCCTCCGGTTTTCTGGCTGTGGCGGTTGGCAACATCACGGAAGCTGTGCAGGACGAAACCGAGGAAGACGAAGACGACGGCGGCAATGAGAGGAAAGACCCAGGCGGGGAAGAAGAGCTCGGCAGGCGCCTGCTCAGCTGCTAGGACAATCGCATTCAGCACCGAAATCCACCGATCCGTTTCGTTTCACGCGTTGTATGTCAACCGCTGAAGCCTACCAACCCGGCGGCTGGGAGTATGCCACCGGAATGGGTGTCACGAGACGATCTGCGCCAGGTCCACAATTTGCCTAGGCCCGAACCTGGCCGGATCCGCGCACGATCCACTTCGTGCTCGTCAGCTCGCTCAGCCCCATCGGCCCGCGAGCGTGCAATTTCTGGGTGGAGATGCCCACCTCTGCGCCGAACCCGAATTCCCCGCCGTCGGTGAACCGGGTGGAGGCATTCACCATGACGACCGCCGAGTCGATCTCGGCGAGGAAGCGTTCCGCATTGGCGAGGTCGTTGGTGACGATCGACTCCGTGTGCTTGGTCGAGTAGCGGCGGATGTGGGCAAGAGCTCCGTCCAGATCGGCAACGACGCGTACCGAGAGGTCGAGCGACATGTATTCGGTCGACCAATCCTCCGCGGTGGCCGGGATCGCCGGCGGGAACAGTCCGCGCGTGCGCTCATCACCGTGGATCGTGACTCCGGATGCCGCGAGCCGCGCAAGCACGGACGGCACGAGCCGCTCGGCCGCCCCCTCGTGCACCAGAAGGGTCTCGAGCGCGTTGCACACGCTCGGCCGTTGCACCTTCGCGTTCTGCACTATATCCATCGACCATTGCAGATCGGCGGACTCGTCGAGGAAGACGTGCACGACGCCCGCACCGGTCTCGATGACCGGCACCGTCGACTCCGCGACCACCGCGTTGATGAGATCCGCGCTTCCCCGCGGGATGAGCACGTCGACGAGCCCGCGCGCCCGCATCAGCTGTTTCGCCCCATCGCGCCCGAATTCGTCGATCGTCTGAACGCAGTCTTTCGAAAGGCCGACCGAGGTGAGCGCCTCGTGGATGACCTGCACGAGCACACGGTTGGTGTTTTCGGCGGCGCTTCCGCCCCTGAGGACGACCGCGTTCCCGCTCTTCAGCGCAAGGGCTGCGATGTCGACGGTGACATTCGGCCGGGCCTCGTAGATGACCCCGACGACGCCGAACGGCACGCGCACCTCGCTCAGCTTGAGTCCGTTCGGCAACGTCTGCCCGCGCACGTTCTCGCCGACCGGGTCGACGAGGGCCGCGACATCCCGAACCGCCGCGGCGAGGCCGGACAGTCGTTGGGGATCGAGGCGAAGCCGGTCCAGCATTCCGGCGGACACATGATTATCCCGTCCGTTGGCAAGGTCCAGCCCGTTGGCCGGGATGATGCGATCGACGTTTCGTTCGATACCTGAGGCGATAGCCTCGAGGGCACGATTCTTCAGAGCGGATGTCGCCGTCACGAGCGCGAGGGAGGCCACACGGGACGCCTCGAGCCGGCCGGTGAGGGAGCGAGTCGCAAGCACGGAATCAGGCATGGGCCGAGCTTACTTCTGCACAGCCTCGAACCAGGTGCCGAGCTCATGTCCGTCGAGCGCCTCTGCAACCTGGCTGGTCTCCGCCAGCAACACCGGTGTTCCGGATGCGGCAGCGAGTTGCGCCGCCGCGACCTTCGTTCCCGCGCCCCCGGTTCCGACACCCGTCAAGTGGACGGGACCGAATTCGATACCGGCCAGGTCTTCGCCGAACGCCACTCGATCGATCCGACGCGCTCCGGCAAGCTCTGGCGGGCGACTGTAAAGGGCGTCGACATCCGACAGCAGCACGAGCATATCGGCGTGCACGAGCTGCGACACCATCGCCGCGAGGCGGTCATTGTCGCCGAAACGGATCTCCTGGGTGGCGACCGTGTCGTTCTCGTTGACGATCGGCAGGATGCGCAGGTCGAGCAGTCGCTCCATCGCGCGCTGGGCGTTGCCACGGTGAGTGGTATTTTCGAGGTCACCCGCGGTGAGCAGCACCTGGCCGGCCACGATCCGATAGCGGTCGAGGCTGTCCTGGTACCGGAAGATGAGCACGTTCTGGCCGACCGCCGCTGCGGCCTGCTGGGTCGCGAGATCGGTCGGTCGGGCATCCAGTTTCAGATACGGCATTCCGGTGGCGATCGCTCCGGACGAGACCAGGATGACCTGGCACCCACGAGCGTGCGCCGTCGCGAGGGCATCGACGAGCGGTTCGATCTGCCCGGCATTGGCCCCGCTGATCGATGAGGATCCCACCTTGACCACGATGCGACGAGCCGACGGGATCTGCGAGTGAAGGCTGATCGGGCCCGTGGTGGGCTTGCGGTGGTCGAGCGAATCAGGCATCCGCGGAGGAATCCTTCGCGGGGGTGCTGACGGTGTCCCGATCGGTGCCGCCCTCGTTCTCCAGGTCGCCTCTTTCCGCGACGGCAAAGCCCTCGTCGTCGTTCCACATGCCGGCCTCGCGCTCACGAACGAGCTCGGCGCGGGCTGCGGCCTTGGCGTCCATTTTCTCGAGGTAGTGCTCTCGGCGGGTCTTCGAGGTCGGGCGATCGTTCTGCACGAGTCGGGGATCCGTTCCCCGCGGCGCGGTCAGCAACTCGGCTGTCGACGTGAGGGTCGGCTCCCAGTCGAAGGCGACCGGTCCGATGATGACCGTGGATCCGGCGACGGCTCCCGCGCGGAACAGTTCGTTCTCGACACCGGCCTTCGCGAGGCGGTCGGCCAGGAAGCCGATGGCCTCCTCGTTGGTGAAGTTGGTCTGGGCGACCCAGCGCTCCGGCTTTCCGCCGACGACTCGGTAGACGTTGCCGTCGGATCCGCCCTCGACCCTGATAGTGAATCCCGCGTCGCCCGATGCCCGTGGACGAAGCACGATGCGCGGAACGACCGGGGCGGCCGCCTTGACGGCACGATCGGCCTCGACGAGCTCCGCGAGAGCGAACGAAAGTTCGCGAAGGCCCTCACGGCTGACGGCCGAGATCTCGAACACGCGATAGCCGCGGGATTCGAGCTCCGGTCGCACCATATTCGCGAGATCGCGGCCCTCGGGAACGTCGATTTTGTTGAGGGCGATCAACTGAGGGCGCTCGATGAGCGGCGTCTGGCCCTCGGGGACCGGATACGCGGCGAGCTCGCCGAGGATCACGTCGAGATCGCTGAGCGGGTCACGCCCGGGCTCGAGGGTCGCGCAGTCGAGAACGTGCAGCAGCGCGCTGCAGCGCTCGACGTGGCGGAGGAATTCGAGGCCGAGACCCTTGCCTTCGCTCGCTCCCTCGATGAGTCCGGGAACATCCGCGACGGTGTAGCGCGTCTCCCCCGCCTGCACGACACCGAGGTTCGGGTGCAGCGTGGTGAACGGGTAGTCGGCGATCTTCGGCTTGGCGGCGGAGATGGCGGCAACAAGGCTGGACTTTCCGGCGGACGGATACCCGACAAGGGCGATGTCGGCGACGACTTTCAGCTCGAGGAAGACGTCTCCCTCGAACCCGGGGGTTCCGAGGAGGGCGAAGCCCGGAGCCTTGCGCTTGGTCGACGCTAGTGCAGCGTTACCGAGGCCGCCCTGGCCGCCGGCCGCGACCAGGTAACGCATGCCCGGCTCGGCGAAGTCGATGAGTTCCGCGCCATCCGCATCCTTGATGACGGTGCCGACCGGGACCTCGAGAACGACCTCTTCGCCGTTGAATCCGTTGCGGTGGTCGCCCATGCCCGGGCCGCCCTTGTCGGACTTGCGGTGCGGGGCGCGATGAAATCCGAGAAGTGTCGTGACGCCGAGATCGCTGACGAGCACGATGTCGCCGCCGTCGCCACCGTTACCGCCATCCGGCCCGGCGAGGGGCTTGAACTTCTCACGCTTGACCGAGACGCAGCCGTCGCCGCCGTCGCCGGCCCTGAGGTGGAGTGTTACCTGGTCAACGAAGGTCGCCACGACGCATCCCTTCTGAGTTTCGATGGTGCTGAACTGCCATTTAAATAGCGAGAGCGAGCCGAAGCTCGCTCGCGCTTGTCGGCCGGAGCCGGAATCGAACTACTGTGCGGCCGCCACGATGTTGATGACCTTGCGGCCACCCTTCGCGCCGAACTCGACAGCACCCGCAGCCAGTGCGAACAGCGTGTCGTCACCGCCACGACCGACGTTGACGCCCGGGTGGAAGTGGGTGCCGCGCTGGCGGACGATGATCTCGCCCGCTCCGACGACCTGGCCGCCGAATCGCTTGACGCCGAGGCGCTGCGCGTTCGAGTCGCGACCGTTGCGAGTGGAGCTTGCGCCCTTTTTGTGTGCCATGAGTTTTCAGCCCCTTCGAATTAGATGAGCGGAGGTGACCCGCTCGTGATCTTTGAAAATTACTGAATGCTGGTGATCTTGAGGCGGGTGAGCTCCTGGCGGTGGCCCTGGCGCTTCTTGTACCCGGTTTTGTTCTTGAACTTCTGGATGACGATCTTCGGGCCGCGAAGGTCGCCTACGACCTCGGCGGTTACCGTGATCTTCGCGAGAGCGGATGCCTCGTGCGTGATGGTCTCGCCATCGACGTGGAGCACGGGAACGAGCTGGACGTTGCCGTCTTTGTCAGCCTTGATGCGGTCGAGAACAACGATCGTACCGACCTCGACTTTTTCCTGGCGGCCGCCGGCGCGCACAACTGCGTAAACCACTTGTATCCCTAACTATGCGTCCGGAGGAGGTTCCGGAAGAAGATCTGGTGCGAATAGCTGCGGGCTTGGCCCAGCACACACCAAGGGGCAATAATAGCCGATGAAAAGCCGGTCGGTCAAACCTCGTCGACCATTCCCGAGACCTGATGCGTTCGCGGATGCCGATCGAGCCAGATCCACAGCATCGCCCCGGCAAGCACGACGACCGGCGCCGCGCTCGAGAACGTCTGAATCGTGCTCGAGACGCTCAGCGCGAGGGTGCTCATGACCGACGATCCGTTGAAATTGAGGTTCGCGAGAAGGCTGCTTGAAAATCCCCCGGAGAAGCCGAACCCTCCAACGAAACTCAGGAGGAGCGCGAAGAGGAACACCAGCACCGTTCCGACGCCCGCGGCCAGAATGCTCCGCGTGACCACATGGAACAGTCTCAGTTCGGCAGCGATCGGCGCGATTATCCAGAGGGTGATAAAGACACCGGCGGCGAACACGACGATTCGCTCGAGTTCGGTCACGGCATAGGTACCCCAGAGGTGGCTTCCGACGGCGAAGAAGCCGCCGCCGATGATGCCCGTGGTGATCTCGTTCGCAAACAGCGCAAGCAGCGACTGCACGGTGAGGACGGCGAAGACGATGGTCGCCGTCAAGAGGGCCACCACGATCCCGCGCTGCTTGACCACACGCGTTGCCATGGACGTCATCATCCCCACGCTCCCTTTTCACGCTCT
>JAYVNU010000058.1:0-6893 GCA_043758345.1 Lacisediminihabitans sp. | reverse complement strand
GCGCTGAGTGTGCCCGTCGCTGCGGTGCGGCAGTCGATCGAGCGGCTCGTCGCCGACTTCGATGGCCAGAGCATCGGCGCTGGTGGTGGCATCCGTCGCGGTTTCGAGCTTCGCGAGGTTGGCGGCGGATGGCGCATCTACGTGCGCGGTGAATATGACGACGTCGTGCGCGACTTCGTGCTCACCCAGAACCCGACACGACTCTCGCAGGCGGCTCTCGAGACGCTCGCGGTAATTGCATACAAGCAGCCGATTAGTCGAGGTGCCATTGCGTCGATCCGGGCGGTGAATGTGGATTCGGTGGTGCGCACGCTTCTCGGCCGCGGCCTCATCACCGAAGCGTTCACCGAGACCGAGACCGGCGCCATCCACTACGCCACGACCGACCTGACCCTCACCCAGTTGGGAATTAACTCGATCGACGAGCTTCCGGCGATCTCCCCGCTGCTCTCTGACGGATCGGAGGGCTTCGCTGATGTCCTCTGACAATCCCCCCGGATCCGCACCGGCGGCAATACCCGCCTCCGACGACGGCGTGCGTCTGCAGAAGCTCATGGCTGCGGCCGGCGTCGCATCGCGTCGCGTCTCGGAGAACATGATCGAGGCGGGACGGGTCGAAGTGAACGGTGAGGTCGTCACGGAGCTCGGCCGTCGGGTGCGGGAAACAGATCTCGTATCGGTCGACGGGGTCGCCATCCAGCTCGACACTTCGCGCCGTTACCTCATGCTCAACAAGCCCGTCGGGATCGTCTCTTCGCTTCAGGACGATAGGGGACGCCCCGACCTTCAGCGCTTTGTCTCCCGCTTCGACGAGCGGCTCTTCAACGTGGGCCGCCTCGACGCACAGACCTCCGGCCTGCTCATTCTCACCAACGACGGCGAGCTTGCCCACGTGCTCGCGCATCCATCGTTCGGAGTGATGAAGACCTACATCGCTAAGGTCGAGGGCCGCCTTTTCCCCCAGACGGTCGCACAACTCACCAGCGGCATCGACCTCGAAGATGGCCCCATCGCGGCCGACAAGGCGCGCATCGTTGGCCAGGCCGGGGCTCGCGAGACGATCGTGGAGATCACCCTTCACTCCGGACGCAACCGCATCGTGCGGCGAATGCTCGAGGAGGTGGGTCACCCGGTGATCGATCTCGTGCGCCGCCAGTTTGGCCCGCTTCACCTCGGCCCACTCGCGGCCGGTGACATCCGCGACCTCACGAAGGCCGAGCTTGGCGCGCTGTTGACGATCTCGCGAACAGCGAAATCCGCTCCCGACGAGAGCGACACAGAGGGCACGGGCGACTGATGGCTGTGCGCGCTATCCGCGGGGCCATCCAGCTCGACCGCGACGACCGGGTCGAGGTCATGCATTCGACCGCCGAACTGCTGTCGAAGACGCTCCACGCCAACGAGATCGACACGGACGCGCTCATCTCGGTGATGTTCACCGCGACGCCGGATATCACGAGCGAGTTTCCCGCCCTTGCGGCCCGCGAACTCGGGCTCGGCGACGTGCCGCTGATGTGCGCGGTGGAGATGGATGTCGCGGGGTCGATGCCGCGCGTCATCCGCCTGATGGCCCTCGTCGAGACCGATACGCCGCGCAAATACATCGTGCACACCTACCTGCGGGGCGCGGTCGCGCTTCGGCTCGACCTCGCCCAATAGAAGTTACGGACCCCGAAACATGAATGGAAGCCGCATGATCGGCCAGGTGCGCGTCGTGGGCACCGGCTTGCTCGGCGCGAGTGTCGGCCTCGGCCTTCGCGCCCTCGACGTGGACGTGATCGTGCACGACTCGTCGCCCGCCAACCTCAGCCTCGCGATCGACTACGGAGCCGGCCGAGCCGCTCGCGACACCGACAATCCGCGCCTCGTAGTGGTGGCCGTGCCACCGGATGTCACGGCCCGCGTCATCGCCGATGAACTCGCCACCTTCCCGGATGCCCTGGTGACGGATGTCTCGAGCGTCAAGGTGGCTGTGCTCGCAGGGGTGCGCGCCGCAGGTGCCGACGTGGACCGCTACATCGGCTCGCATCCGCTCGCCGGTCGCGAACGCGGCGGACCGATCTCGGCCCGCGGCGACCTCTTTCTCGGGCGGCCCTGGGTAATCACTCCGCAGGACGGCATGCCGGCGGCGCAGGTCGGAGTCATCGAAGACCTCGTGCTCGACCTCGGCGCGGTTCCCGTGATCATGACAGCCGAGCAGCACGACACCAGCGTCGCTCTGGTCTCCCACGTGCCACAGGTGATCGCCTCACTGTTGGCCCGGCGACTGACCGAAGGCACCGAATCGGCACTCTCCCTGTCCGGGCAGGGACTGCGCGACACCACTCGGATCGCCTCGAGCGATGCCGAGTTGTGGGTGCAGATTCTCGGAGCGAATGCCCCTGCGGTCACTGCCGTGCTGCGGGAATACCGCGCCGACCTCGACCGGGCCATCGATACTCTCGGTGCACCCGATCTGCCTGGCGCACGGCGCACTCTCGCCGAGCTGCTCGCCGGCGGCAACACCGGAGTGTCCCGCATTCCGGGCAAGCATGGCCAGGATCGACGCTTCAACCAGATCATCGTTATGGTCGACGACAGGCCGGGGGAGTTGGCACGCCTGCTCACCGAGATCGGACACATCGGAGTGAACATGGAAGACCTGAGGCTCGAGCACTCGCCGGGGCAACAGATCGGACTCGCCGAGATCTCCGTGGTCCCCGAGGCGGAGGCCGGTCTCGTTGCCGACCTCGAGGCTCGAGGCTGGCGCATCGCGCAGGTCGGCGCGTGACAAGAGCACCGGACAGTGTTGGCCGAGTGGTCGTGGCCATCGACGGTCCGGCCGGAAGCGGTAAGTCGAGCGTGAGCCGGGCATCCGCGCGAGCACTCGGCTTCGACTACCAGGACAGCGGCGCAGCCTATCGGGCGCTCGCCTGGTTCATGCTCGAAAACGGCGTGGACACCGGCGATGCCGACGCCGTGATCGCCGCGCTCCCCGCCTTCGAGTACGAGATCGGTATCGATCCCGACGACTACTTCGTGCGGGTCGGCGGAGTGGATGTCACGGCGGCGATCCGCGACCCCCGCATCTCGGCCATCGTGAGCCAGGTCGCACGGATTCCGGTGGTGCGCGCCTACCTCGTCGACCTGTTCCGCGAAGTCATCGACCGGAGTCAACGACCGGGCATCATCACCGAGGGGCGGGACATCACGACCGTGGTCTGCCCGGACGCCGATACCCGGATGCTGCTCACGGCATCCGAAGAAGCTAGAATGGCGAGGCGTTCCGCTGAGTTACCGTCGGAGTCGGCTGCGGCCGTCGCCGAAAAGCTCAGTTCTCGAGATGCCCAGGACTCTCGGGTCGTCGACTTCATGAACGCCGCCGAGGGTGTGACCACTCTCGATTCAACAGATCTCGACTTCGACCAGACCGTGCAGGCGGTCATAGCTTTCGTCGGTCGAGAAGGCCAGTAGTGGCCTTCTCGAGACCACAGACCAGGAAACCCCCATGCCAGACAACAACGACCAAGAGCACGACGAATACGGCGATCTCGATCCCAAGCTGAGCGAGAAACTCGCCGTGCTCGACGAGTCCGATGCGCTCATGCGAGCCAACGCCCTGCGTGCGGGCCTCGACGACTACGACCTCGACGAAGAAGACCGCGACATCCTCGACTCCGCGTCGGATGATCCGGATGCTGTCACCTATCTGCCGGCCCTTCCCGTTCTCGCGATCGTCGGTCGCCCCAACGTCGGCAAGTCTGCGCTGGTCAACCGCATCCTCGGCCGTCGTGAAGCCGTCGTCCAGGACACCCCGGGGGTCACCCGCGACCGGGTCACCTACAAAGGCGAGTGGGCCGGACGCAGGTTCACCCTCGTCGACACCGGCGGCTGGGAGCCGGATGCCAAGGGCATCAACGCCTCCGTCGCCGCCCAGGCCGAGATCGCGATCGATCTCGCCGACGCCGTGCTCTTCGTTGTCGACGCCAACGTAGGTGCCACTAGCACCGACGAGCACGTAGTGCGCATGCTGCGCTCTACCAACAAGCCCGTGATCCTCGCTGCCAACAAGGTGGATGACGCGCGCCAGGAGCCGGAAGCCGCCGGTCTCTGGAGCCTCGGCCTCGGCGAGCCGTGGCCGGTCTCCGCCCTCCACGGGCGCGGCGTCGCCGACCTGCTCGACCACGTGCTCACCATCCTTCCCGAGGTCTCGACCGTCGCGAAGGAAGAGGTAGGCGGACCGCGCCGCGTCGCCATCCTCGGGCGGCCGAACGTCGGCAAGTCCAGCCTGCTCAACAAGGCCGTCGGCGAAGAGCGGGTCGTCGTGAACGAGCTCGCCGGAACCACCCGCGACCCGGTCGACGAGCAGGTCGAGCTCGGTGGCAAGGTGTGGCGCTTCGTCGACACCGCGGGCATCCGCCGCCGCATGAATCTAGCCCAGGGTGCCGACTTCTATGCCTCTCTTCGCACCAGTGCCGCCCTCGAGAAGGCCGAGGTCGCCGTCGTCGTGCTCGATGTGAGCGACGTGATCAGCGAGCAGGACGTGCGCATCATCGACCTCGTGCTCGAGTCGGGCCGTGCTCTCGTGCTTGCCTTCAACAAGTGGGACCTGATGGATGACGACCGCCGACGGTATCTCGAGCGAGAGATCGAGCAGGACCTCGCCCACGTGGCGTGGGCTCCGCGAGTCAACATCTCCGCCAAGACCGGTCGACACCTCGAGAAGCTCGTTCCGGCGCTCGAACTAGCGCTCGCGTCGTGGGACACCCGCATCCCCACCGGCAAGTTCAACGCGCTCGTCGCCGAGCTCGCGTCCGAGCATCCGCACCCGGTGCGCGGTGGCAAGCAGCCGCGCATCCTGTTCGGCACCCAGGCTGCGACCCGTCCGCCGACGTTCGTACTGTTCACGACGGGATTCCTCGACCCGGGCTACCGTCGTTTTATCACCCGTCGCCTGCGCGAGATCTTCGGCTTCGAGGGCAGCCCGATCAACGTGAACATGCGCGTGCGCGAGCGCCGGAAGCGTACCTGAGTTTTCGCCGGTGATGCCGGATGGGGCCCACCGGTAGTGCACACTTGAAGGATGTCTGACCGCCCCCCACCCCTCCCGCCGGGCTATATTCGCGACCCGGGGGACGCGTGGGTCTACGGCCCGGACGGTGCGAAATTCTGGGGAGTTTTTGGTGCGGCGGGCCTGCTTGTTTGGCACCGTTCGCTCGGAGTGCTGCTGCAGCACCGGGTGGCCTGGAGCCATTTCGGGGGAACCTGGGGTCTGCCGGGCGGGGCGCGTAAGCAGGGGGAGAGCGCGGTCGACGGAGCGCTCCGCGAAGCAGCGGAAGAGGCGATGGTTCCGGCGCGGTTGCTCCGCGTCATCCACACCTCCGTGCTCGATCTCGGCTACTGGTCGTACACGACCGTGGTGACCGAGGCGCTCGAGAGGTTCGAACCGGTGATCGCGGATGCCGAGAGCACCGAACTTCGGTGGGTGCCGCTCACCGAGGTTGAGGCACTGCCTCTTCACCCCGGTTTCGGTGACGCCTGGAACGACCTGCGAAAGCACCTCGCCGACTGACGGCCCCGCATAACCACGGGGTGTGCGGTTCACCTGCTCGTCGAGTGGGCGCTGCCTACGAAAGAAAGAACCCATGCGAACCACTGCCGATTCGTCCGATGAGCTGTCTCAACCCGGCACCCCTGGCCGTGGCCCGCGCGAGTCCGGGGTGGCTACGGTCGAGAAAACTCTCGCTATCCTCGAGATCGTTGCGGAGCGCTCCGGTGCCTCGGCCCGCGAGGTATCCGACGCCCTCGGCTATCCGCTCCCCACGGTCTATCGGCTGATGCAGGCGCTGGTGAACAGCGACTATCTCGTGCCTTTGAAGGGGCAGCATCGCTTCGAGCTCGGCTACAAGCTCGACCGTCTCGGGGTGTCCCTGCATCGCCAGATCGGCATCCCCTCCTCGGTGCGTGCCGAGATTTCACGGCTGCACAGCCTCGCAAAGACCGCCGCATATTTCGCCGTGTATCGGGGAGCGGATGTCGTGGTCGCCTTCGTCGTTGACTCGCCGGAATATCCGCGGCTCACACCCCTCACGTTCGGATTCCACGAGGCCGCCCATGCCACCGCATTCGGCAAGATAATGCTTGCGGGAATGAGCAGCGACCAGCGGAACCACTACCTGACCGTGCACGGGATGGCGCCCCTCACCGCGACCACCGCCACCGATCGCGCCGTGCTGGACTCCGAGCTCGAGCAGGTCGCCAGCTCCGGGGTGGCCTGGGAGCTCGAGGAATTCGTGCCGGGGCAGACCTGCGCCGCGGTGGGGGTACGCAATGCGTCGGGCATGATCGTCGGCTCAGTGGCGATCAGCGCGCCGACCGCAGCCCTGACCGCGGCACGGAGACGAAACATCGAGCACCTCCTACGTGACGCGGCGAACCAGGTGAGTCGCTACTATCGTTCCGGCGAGGTGCGACGGGCGAGCACCGCTACTCTGTAGCGCTGCCCGCCCATCGCCCGATAGTCGCGGTCGTCAGCTCGCTTCGTACCAGGGGGTGATGACGGCGCGGGCGAGGGTGTGACCGCTGAGATTGAACATCAGGAACGCCGGTGTCGAATCGTGCTCGATACCGATCGTCTCCACATCCACCGCGTGCACGGCGATGTAGTAGTGGTGCCTGCCATGACCGGCGGGTGGGGCCGCACCGAGGTAGCGGGCGATTCCTCCGTCGTTGCGAAGCTGCCACGCGCCGGCGGGAAGTGACGCGTCACTCTCTCCGGCGCCGCTGTCGAGCGAAGTAATCGATGCTGGGATGTCGGCGACCGCCCAGTGCCAGAAACCACTCGCGGTGGGTGCCGAGGGGTCGTACATGGTCACCACGAAGCTCTTCGTCTTCGCGGGGAATCCGCTCCAGCT
>JAYVNU010000057.1:0-2166 GCA_043758345.1 Lacisediminihabitans sp. | reverse complement strand
GGAGACGCGCGGGCCGCCGTCGTCGTCGGAAACCTGTCAACCGCGAACTACGTCAGCTACCTCGTTCCCGGAATGTTCTTCACCGTTCAGGGGCAGATGTACGACTGGACGACGATTGCGCAAGATCTCTACACCGAGCAGGCGCGGTGGCTGAAAATCCTGGCCAAATCAGATTCCTCGTACCACGGCAAGACCGCCGCCACCGTCGCCTGGATCGGATATTCGACCCCCGGCATGCTCGATATCGCCTCCCTGTCGCGAGCAGACCAGGGCGCCAACATCCTCGGTAGTGCCATCGACGGCGTCAAGGCTGTTCGAAGTGGATCCGAGCCGTTCATCTCGCTCGTCACGCACTCCTATGGCTCGACGGCCGCGATGATCGAGCTAGCGAAGGGTGGCGTTTCGGTCGACGCACTCGCGATGATCGGTTCACCCGGATCTGCCGCGCAAACCGCCCGCGAGCTCTCCGTGAAAAACGACAACGTCTACGTCGGGGAAGCCGCCTGGGACCCGGTCGTCAACACGGCCTTTTATGGCAGTGACCCGGGGTCGTCATCATTCGGAGCTCGAACGATGGATGTCGCGGGCGGGGTCGATGCGATCACGCACAAGAAGCTCTCCGCCGCCGTCGGCCACCTCGGCTACTTCGACGCGGGTTCGCAGGCGATGCGCAACCTCGCCCTCGTCGGCTTGAATCAGGGATCACTCGTCTCAAACGGCACCCTCGCCGACGCGAAACGCACCCTCGCCTCGCAGTGATTCTGCCTCGCCGTAATTCTGCCTCGCCGCGATTCGACTTCGCAGAGATTCGGCATCGCCGTAGTTTGCGTCATCTCGCAGTGATTTCGGCTGAGCGGGTCAACGCGATGCGGCTGTCACCCGGGCGGCTTCGCGCTCGGCAGACTCGTTTCGAGTTCCGGCCCGGGATCCTGCAAGCTTTCGTGCACTGTGCTCGCCGACCGTGATCGGGGGGTAGAGCGGCTCGGTGCCGGGTTCACTGCAGGATGGGATCGTCGTGATCGTGGCATCCGCGTTTTCGTCACGGAAGAATGCTGCGGAGCGACGACGGGCGATCGTGCCATCGATGATCGGCGGCTTGACACGGTGAAGGGCGGACATCCACCGTTCGTTCGTCCAGCGCGCGGCGAGATCGCCGACATTGATGAGTAGGGCGCCGTCGGCTGGACTGACATCGTGCCAGGTTTTCTCGCCGAGCACCTGCAGTTCTTTGACCTGGTCGGCCCAGAGCACGGTCACGATGCCGAAGTCGGTGTGTTCGCTCATTCCGATCGGGTCGCCGTCCAGGTCGACGGTGCCGGGCGGTAGTGAGTAGTTATTCATTCGCAGCACGTCGATGGAGTGGTCGGTGAAGGTATCGAAAAAGCCGGTTTCGAGGCCGAGGGCGACCTCGAAGAAGTCGTTCATCCGGGTGACCGGTTCTACGCCGAGGTTGAGATTGAGCGTCTCGGCCTTCGGAGACGTGTAACCGCGGTTATGACCGGTGGGCGCGACATAGGATTTCTTCGTCTCGAGGTCGAGCGCGAAAAATCCATCCATCCATCGCTGACGCGAATGCGTCTATCGTCGCGGGCGAGATGCCGTGGCCGAGAATCTGGATGAATCCGACCGTTCGACAGGCTTCGTCGAACTCGGCGGCCACGGCGGCTCGATCCTCCGCAGAACCCTCAGACAGCCAGCGGGAGATATCGACTGTCGGCACGGTGAAAGGCATTACCGCAGGCTGGCTGAGGTGATATCTCGCGCGGGTAACGGATCACCCGGCTTCACAGCCGTCTGGGCTGCGTCGGGTCTGACCTACCGCGGGCGTCAGACCTGCTTTGCCGGCCAGACGGGAAGCACGACTCGCTTGAACGTCGAGTTGATGACCGTTGCGAACGAGCCATACCAGGCGAGGATGGCGGTGATGATCCCCAAGTAGCCGCCGAGATGGGTGATGCCGACGACCCCGGTCATGGCACCGATGCCGAGCGCGAAGAACGTCAGGGTAAGGAATGCGAACACCGCGAGGATCGCGCCGGTCGTCTTGATCGCCGCGAACGTCATGTAGAGCGTGAAGATGCCCCAGGCGATCAGGAAGATGCCGACTCCGGCAGACCCCGCGCCGACGTCGCCCTTCGAGACTACGAGAAACCAGAATGCCAGCCA